>JAEWIL010000003.1 GCA_023387085.1 Pseudomonadota bacterium
ACGACAGCTCCCTCCGTCAGCCCTGCGGGCTGCCACCTCCCCACAAGTTGGGAGGATCGTCTTAAATCCACCCCCTTTCGGCCGCTCGCGGTCGGGGGATGACGAAGGTCGGCATACGACCGGAAGCGTACCTTCCGATTTTCGTCACCCTGAACTAGTTTCAGGGTCCATGGCCTGCCGTTTCCTTCGCCGTAGCGCTAGACGAGAGCTCAGGCCATGGATGCTGAAACAAGTTCAGCATGACGAGGTTTCGAGGGCAGCTCCCGACCCCGAAGCTGAAGCTGCCCGCGCTAGGAGCCCGGCCCCTCATAGGCCTCGACGATCCGCCCGACGATCGGGTGGCGCACGACGTCGGCGCTGGTGAAGCGGCTGACGTTGATCCCCTCGAGCCCCTCGAGCCGCGCGACCGCGTCGGCGAGGCCCGAGGTTGCGGGGACCGGCAAGTCGACCTGCTTGGGATCGCCGCAGATGACCATGCGGCTGTTCATGCCGAAACGGGTGAGGAACATCTTCATCTGGGGGATTGTCGTATTCTGCGCCTCGTCGAGGATGATGAAGGCGTCGGCGAGCGTCCGCCCGCGCATGAAGGCGAGCGGCGCGATCTCGATCTCTCCGCTCGCGATGCGGCGCTCGACCTGCTCGGCGGGCAGACAGTCATGCAGCGCGTCGTAGAGCGGGCGCAGATAGGGATCGACCTTTTCCTTCATGTCGCCGGGAAGGAAGCCAAGCTTCTCGCCAGCCTCGACCGCGGGACGCGAGAGGATCAGGCGCTGGACGCTGCCGGTGATGAGCTGCGCGACCGCCTGCGCGACCGCGAGATAGGTCTTGCCCGTGCCCGCCGGACCGAGTGCGAAAATCACATCGTCGCGGGCGAGAGCCTGCATATAGGGGACCTGCGACGGCGCGCGCGGAACGATCGTCTTCTTGCGCGTACGGATCATCACCGTCGGCGCTTCGCTCGCATCGTGGCGGATGATGCCGGCGAGCGTCGGCTGCGCCGACATCGCGATTACCCCGTCGACCAGCCCGGCGTCGATCTCCTGCCCCTTTTCGATGCGGTCATACAGGTCGGTGAGCACGTCGCGCGCGCGCGCCGCGGCCTCGGCCTCGCCTTCGATCTGCACGCGGTTGCCGCGCGCCGAGATATAGACACCGAGGCGGTTCTCGATCGCGACGAGGTTGCGGTCGAACTCGCCGAACAGGATGCCCAGCAACTGTGTCCTCTCAAACTCGGCCGTCAGTCGAACGCGATCGCCGGGTTCGGCGGGAGATGCGGCGGTCATCGGGCGTTTGGACACGTGGGCAGGGCTCCTTCAGGGATACAAATCAACTCTACTCCCGCAAAGGTGGGAGTCCATCGCGGATGCTGTCAAAAATCGATGACCCGTGATGGCCTCCCGATTTCGCAGAGCCGCAGTCGTGGGGATCATGCGACCGCCATCAGCGGTTCGGCGCCGAGGCTGTTCGGCCCGGCCGACGTGATCCGCACATCGACCATATCGCCGATCGCGAGGCCGGGCGCGGTGACATGCGCCGACTGGAGCCAGGGCGATTTGCCGATGAGCTGGCCGTCGAGCTTGCCCTTGCGTTCGAGCAGCAGGCGCGTCGTGCGGCCGACGCTTGCCTGGTTGAACGCGTGCTGCTGTTCGTTAAGCAGCGCCTGGAGCCGCTGAAGGCGATCGTTCATCACCGCTTCGTCGATCTGGTCGGTCATTGTCGCGGCGGGCGTGCCGGGACGGCGCGAATATTTGAAGCTGTACGCCATCGCATAATTGGTCGCGCGGACGATATCGAGCGTCGCCCGGAAATCCTCCTCGCTCTCGCCCGGAAACCCGACGATGAAGTCGCCCGAAATTGCGATGTCGGGGCGCGCGGCGCGGACGCGTTCGATGACCTTCAGGTAGCTTTCGACCGAATGGCTGCGGTTCATCGCCGCGAGGATGCGGTCGCTGCCCGCCTGCACCGGCAGATGGAGGAAGGGCATCAGCTTGTCGATCTCGCCATGCGCGGCGATCAGGCCGTCGGTCATGTCGTTCGGATGGCTGGTCGTATAGCGGATGCGTTCGAGGCCATCCTCGCGGGCGAGTTCGCGGATCAACCCGTCGAGGCCGATCGCCCTTCCCTTCCCGTCCTCGCCGTCCCACGCGTTGACGTTCTGCCCGAGCAGGGTGATCTCGCGCGCGCCGCCCGCGACGAGCGCGCGCGCTTCGGCGATCAGGTCAGCGAAAGGCCGGCTGATCTCGGCGCCGCGCGTATAGGGCACGACGCAATAGGTGCAGAATTTGTCGCAGCCTTCCTGTACGGTCAGGAAGGCGGTCGGACGCTGGCCGCCGGCGCGTTTGGGCAATGCCCCGAACTTGCTTTCGAGCGGCATGTCGAGATCGACCGCCTTCTCGCCCTTTTCGGCGCGCGCGATCAGATCGGGCAGGCGGTGATAGGCCTGCGGGCCGACGACGACGTCGACGCTCGGTGCGCGGCGCGCGATCTCAGCGCCCTCGGCCTGCGCCACGCAGCCGGCCACGGCGATCGTCGGCGTGCTGCCGTCCTCGCGCTTCAGCCGGCCGATGTCCGAATAGACTTTCTCGGCCGCCTTCTCGCGGATGTGGCAGGTGTTGAGGACGACAAGATCGGCATCCGCGCCCTCGGCGGCGGGCACATAGCCCTGCGCGCCGAGCATCTCGGCCATGCGCTCGCCGTCATAGACGTTCATCTGGCAGCCGAAGGATTTGACGTGAAAGGTCTTCGCGGGCGGGGTTGCGGTCATGCGGCCCCGATAGAGGAACGAGGCGCGGAAATGAAGGGGATTCGGCCTGTCATCCGTCGCCCTCGATATGCGCCGGCTGATAGCGGACGGGCGCAACATAGTGAGGGAAAGGCCGCAGCGGCTTGCCGAGTGCCGCAACGAGTGCGGCCTCGATCCGGCGCCGCGCCTCGGCGGTGATCGCCTTGCGCCCGGGAAAATCGCGCGGGTGGAAAGGCTCGAGGAAATGGATGTGGAGCCCGAAGCTGCCCGGACGCGCGAGAATGCGCTTCGCATTGTCGATGCCCGCCTCATTGCCGATCCAGCCGATCCACTCGGCGATGGGGCCATAGTCGAGCATCACTGGCTGGACGAGCACCGCGGGCGGTGGCGGGTCGAGCACCTGCATCATCGAGGTTTTGAAGGGCAGCAGCGACTGGCCATCGGTCGTCGTGCCTTCCGGGAAAACGGTCACCGACCAATTGTCGGCGAGCGCCTCGCGCAGCAGGTTGATCTGGTCGGCGACCCCGCCGCGATCCTCGCGGCTGACGAAGACGGTGCGGTTGAGACGGCAGAGCCAGCCGATCACCGGGACTTTCCCGAGCTCGGCTTTGGCGACAAACGCGGTGCCGCTCGCCCCCGCGAGCGCGAGAATATCGACCCAGTTTACATGGTTCGAGATGAAGAAGACGTCGCGGCGGAGCGGCGTCCCATGCCGCGTCACCCGCGCCCCGACGATGCGCGCCGCGAGGAACAGGAACAGCTTCGGGAATGGCGATCCATAGCGAAAGACGCGATAGAGATAGTGGAGCGGCACCAGCACGACGAGTGTGAGCAGGAGCAACAGCACGCGCCACGCAATGCGCGCCTTTCCCCTCAGCGAAATCGGCACCGGATGCCCAGCCGCGATCGCGGCGCGCTGTCCGGCGGCGTCAGTCTTTCCGATCGAGGCGGACGCCATAAAGCTCCATGCGATGATCGACGAGGCGGAAGCCCAGTCGTTCGGCGATGACCTTCTGCAACGCCTCGAGTTCGGGATCGACGAATTCGATCACCTTACCCGTCTCGACGTCGATCAGATGGTCGTGATGCGCCTCCGGCGCCGCCTCGTACCGCGAGCGGCCATCGCCGAAATCATGCCGATCGAGGATCCCCGCCTCTTCGAACAGGCGGACGGTGCGATAGACGGTCGCGATCGAAATCCCGCTGTCGATCTTCGAGGCGCGTTCGTACAGCGTCTCGACATCGGGATGATCTTCGGAATCGGAAATAACGCGGGCGATGATGCGACGCTGCTCGGTAATCCGAAGCCCTTTTTCGTGGCATAATGCTTCGAGGTCGATGGTTCCGGACATGCGGGCCTTTCCTGCTTATGCAGTCGGATTTTTCTTGTTGCGGACTGTATAGGCACCGCCTGCCGATAGAACAAGGGCGGCACCTTGCGGCACCGCGCCTCCAATTTTCAGAAATGTGCTTTTAGCACAGTTGCGGCACCGGCCCGCTCCCCTTCCCGGCCTCCCCGACGATAGTAGACTATGGGAGGCCGGGAAGGGGAGCGGGTCAGTGCCGTATTTCTCAAAGACGTCAGGCCTTGCGGCGTTTGCGCCCGCCGCCACGACCCTTGGTACCAAGGCCGATTTCCTTCGCGAGCGCGCGGCGCTTTTCGGCATAGTTCGGCGCGACCATCGGATAGTCGGCCGGCAGGCCCCATTTTGCGCGATAGTCTTCGGGAGTCATGCCATAATGGGTCATCAGGTGGCGGCGCAGCATCTTGAGCTTTTTGCCGTCCTCAAGGCAGACGATATAGTCGGGCTTCACCGAGGTGCGGATCGACACGGCGGGGACGGGCTTTTCCTCGACTACCGGAGTGTCGCCGAGGTTCGACAGCGCAGCATGGACGTTGTTGATCAACAGAGCGAGATCCGAAATGGCGACGCTATTGTTGCTGACATGCGCCGCAACAATATCGGCGGTCAGCGTCACCAGCATTTCATTCGTATCGGTTTGATCCGACATGGGAGGAATTTCCTTTTCTGCGAGACCCTCAGAAGAGCGAGCGGATTATATTGGAGCAATAGTAAGCGCGAGGGTTAATGCCATTCTGGATGTAATTCCGCAATGATCGATTCGCGGCTCCGGTCGCGGAATATCTATGCGCGCCACCCTGCGTCCGCCGCCCTACGCATCGTGATCGCGTCGCGAACTACTCCGTCCCCGCCGCGGTAATATTGGGGACGTCGCCCGCATTCGGCAAAACCGGCGCGCTCGTACAAATGGATCGCATCATTGTCAGCGCGCATTTCGAGGAAATAGTCTTCGGCGCCCTCGGCGCTGGCCCAGACCTGCCAGTCGTCCATCAACAGCCGCCCGACGCCGCGGCCGCGCCATGCCGGATCGACCGCCAGCAGCAGAAGCTCGCTTTCGGGGCCCGCGATTCGCGCTGCCGAGAAACCGCAGGCGGTTTCGCCGTCCCAGGCTGCGCAGACACGCGCCGACGGCAGCGCGAACAATGTCAGCAGCTGCGCGGTAGTCCAAGCCTCGCCATAGGCCGGGTCGAAGGCCGCCTCCATGACGCGCATCACCGCCGAGATATCGCCGACGCGCGCCGTGGCAAGGCGGATCGGGCCGCTCATGCGTTTGCCATCGGCTTGGCATCCGGCGCCCGGCCGTAGATAGGGGTGGGGTCGGCGAAGATCGCCGGGGCCGGAAGGCGGGGAAAAGCGCGCGCGTCGGGAAGCGCCACAATCGCCTGCCCATATCCGCGGCGTTCGACAAACGCCTCGGCGCGGTTGCCCACGACAAGCACGTCGCCCAGCAGGACCGCCTCGTCGGGCACGAGCGAACGAACGCCGTCGCGCGGCGCGAGATCGGCGGCGAAGGGCTGAACGAACCACTGGCCGTGCCCGCCCTCCATCACGACAAGCGCGCCGTCCGCTGCGCCGATCGTGTCGGCCGCGGCCGCCGCGACAAGCGCGAGGGTCGAGAAACCGGTGGCGGGAATGCCCCAGCCGAGGGCAAGCGCACGCGCCGCCGCGACGCCGATCCGCACGCCGGCGAAGCTGCCAGGACCGCAACCGACCGCGATCGATGCGGCGCGGCCGCCGTCCGCCAGCTCGGCGATCAGCGGCACGAGCCGCTCGGCATGGCCGCGACCAAGGACTTGATGACGAAAATCGACAACGCGCCCGTCCTCGACCAGCGCAACCGAACAGGCCTCGCTGGCGCTATCGATGACGAGCGTTCGCCCTTCAGACAATGGTATTGAAACGCTCGAAGCCCGGACGCGGGCTGCGTTCGAAGATGCTCGCGGGATCGCCATAACCAAGCGTCGAGATGAAGTTGCTCTTCACTTTGGGCGTGTCGGCGAAAAAGGCCTGATCGACCGCCTCGTTGTCGAAACCCGACATCGGTCCGGTATCGAGCCCGAGCGCGCGGGCGGCGAGGATGAAATAGCCGCCCTGAAGGCTCGAGTTGCGGAACGCCGTCGTCTGGGCGAGCGCCTCGTTGCCGACGAACCAGCTGCGCGCATCGGTGTGCGGAAACAGTTCGGGGAGATGTTCGAAAAATTCGGTATCCATGCCGATGATGGCCGTCACCGGCGCGCTCAGGATTTTTTCGCCGTTGGCCGGCATCGCGAGCGCCGCGAGCTTTTGCTTCGCCTCATCCGAAACGCACCACACGATCCGCGCCGGAAGCGCGTTGGCGCTGGTCGGGCCATATTTCACCAGATCCCAGATCGCATGCAGCTGCGCCTCCGACACCGGCTTGTCGAGATAGCCATTATAGGTGCGCGCGGTGCGAAACAGCTGGTCGAGGGCGCTGTCGGAAAGCGGCTCGCTCATGGGAATCTCCTGAAGATGATTTGGTCAGACGGCGTGGACTGCCGTTACCTCGGGCACATAATGTTTCAAGAGGGACTCGATGCCATTCTTGAGCGTCGCAGTCGAGGACGGACAGCCGGCACACGCACCCTGCATCTTAAGATAGACGTTGCCCTTGTCGAAGCCGCGGTAGACGATATCGCCGCCGTCGTTGGCGACCGCCGGGCGAACGCGCGTCTCGATCAGGTCCTTGATCTGGTCGATGATGTCGGCGTCGGCGGGATCGTCGGCGAAGCCTTCCTCCTCGCCGGGCACCGAAATCCCCGCCGCGCTCGCCGCATTGAACAGCGGCATGCCGGCGAGGAAATGGTCCATGACGATACCGAGCACGTCGGGCTTCACGTCGACCCATTCTGCGCCCGGCGCGATCGTCACCGATACGAAATCGCGGCCGAAGAAGACGCCGGTCACATCGCCCAGCGTGAAGAGCGCGGCCGCGAGCGGCGAGGCCTCCGCCTCCTCGGGGCTGGCGAAGTCGCGGGTTCCCGTTTCCATCACGGCGCGGCCGGGAAGGAATTTGAGCGTCGCCGGATTGGGCGTCGATTCGGTTTCGATCAGCATAGGGCGCATGTGGGACGCAATGCGCCTTTGTGCAAGATGGGCCGCGTCGGCTAGAGCCCGCTTATGCGCCGTTTCAATCATTTCGCCGCGCTCGACTGGTCGGGAGCGCGCGGGCCGCGCCAGCGCGGGATTGCGCTTGCGGTCGCGAGCGGCACGGCAGCGCCAGCGCTGGTGCAGCCCGGGCACATCTGGTCGCGCGGCGAAATATTGGCGTGGATCGAAGATGTCGCGGCGTCTGGCGCCGATATGCTGATCGGCTTCGATTTTTCCGCGGCTTTCGCCTTCGCCGATTGCGGCGCCTATTTCCCCCTGTGGAACGAAAGTCCGGCCGACATGCCCGCGCTCTGGGCGCTGGTCGAACGATTGGCGGCGGGCGATCCGCATTACGAGATCGGCGGATTCCTCGCGCATGGCGAAGCACGGCGCCATTTCCGCCACGGCCGCGGCGATGTCGGCGACCTGTTCGTGCCCGGCGCGGGACGACTCCGCGTCGTCGAACAGCATCAGCGGGCCACGAAACAGGCTGCCAGCGTCAGCAATTTCAACCTCGTCGGCGCGGCGCAGGTCGGCAAGGCGAGCCTCACGGGCATGCGTGTATTGCACCGCCTGCGCGGAGCCGTCCCGTTCTGGCCGCTCGACCCGGTGCCCGCCAAAGGCCCGCTCCTCGTCGAAATCTATACCAGCCTTGCGGCGCGCGCGGCGGGCATGGCGGCGGGCCGTAGCAAGATCCGCGAGGGCTCGAGTCTCGACATTGCGCTCGCCGCATTGGGATCGCCGCCGGCTGGCCTTTCCGGCCCGATCAGCGACCATGCCAGCGATGCCTTGCTGAGCGCCGCCTGGCTCCGCGCCATTGCGGGCGACGCCGCGCGCTGGTCGCCCACCGCACTCACCGACACGCTCGCGCGCACCGAGGGCTGGACCTTTGGCATCATTTGAAGCAAAGGGCGCGTGACATGCCGGCTTAGCTCAGTTGGTAGAGCACCTGATTTGTAATCAGGGGGCCACGGGTTCGAATCCTGTAGCCGGCACCAGTGTCCGCTGATTCCGACGATGGGGTCGGATTCGTCTAGTCCATGCTCGCGAGCAGCTTGTCCACCGTGGTCGTGGCGAACCCGATCGCGCTGTCCGAAATGCCATAGGGAATGAAGAGTCGTTCGCCGACCCGCACCGCGCCGCAGGTATAGACGACGTTTGGAACATAGCCCTCGCGGTCGCTTTCCGCCGCCGACAGGATCGGGCACGCGGTGCGCGCAAGGACCCGCGTCGGGTCGTCGCGGTCGAGGAGCGCGGCGCCAAGGCTGTATTTGCGCATCGCCCCGACGCCGTGGGTCAGCAATATCCAGCCGGCATCGCATTCTATCGGGCTGCCGCAATTGCCCATCTGAATGAACTCCCACGGGAATTGCGGGCGAATGAGCAACTGCCCTTCATCGTCCCAATGGTTGAGCCTGTCCGATGCGAGGATCGTTATATTCTTGCCATCCTGCCGCGCGATCATCCGGTACCGCCCGTCGATCTTGCGCGGGAACAGCGCCATCCCCTTGTGGCGTGCGGCAGAACCGATGAGCGGTTCGAGACAAAAATTGGCGAAATCGCGCGTCCGCATCAGTTCGGAGCGGATCGTCTGCCCCGAATAGGCGGTGTAGGTGCCAAGATATTCCTTCTCGCCATCGTCGTGGACGAACTGGACCAGCCGAAGATCCTCGAGTCCGTTGCGCTGCGCTTCGGTGACCGGAAAGAGTACGCTGTTCGAGATCGCGCTGCCCGGCTGGCGATGGACGAGGACCGGCGCGTCGGGCTCGGTCTGATGGCGGTCGTCGGCGACAGCAGCCATGGCCGGGCCCGATTGCGGCCAGAGATGGAAGTCGGCGTCCGGCCCGATGATGCCTTCGCGAAACGCGACCGAGGAAATATGCCCCTCGCCGACCGCCCGCATTGACATCACGAAGCGCAACTGGTCGCCCTCGATGCCGCTTTGGTCGGGATGCGGTACGATGCTGGGATTCATCAGCGCGGCAGCGGCGTAACTATATTCGTGGCAGAAATACGCGCCGATCAGCCGCTTTTTGACCGGTGAAACGCGATCGTCCTCAAGGCCCACATCTTCGGAAATTTCACGATAGCGCTCGTCGAAAATCTGGCCGATCTGCCAATGACGTTCCGAAAAATCCTTCCAGATCAGCCCGAGTTCGAGTTCGGCCTGATCTTCGTCCAGTCGGATAATATCGGCCACAAGCTGTGCAGCGCGGGACGGTTCGGCCACGGTCGATTGCCAAGCCAAATGGAATGGTCGCAACACAACACGGCTGGGATCGGCCGTCAGCTTTTCGTGGAGAATATGTAACGGTGACGCCTCGGGTCGGCAGATCAGCATGAATGAAGTCGACCTTTCTATCCTCCCCGCGACAGGATAGGTTGGGGATCGCCTAACCGGCAAGGCGAAATGCTAACGCCGGGGTCCCGATGACGTTCCCATGAGCTGCTCATGGTGCGGCTCATCGCGCGCGGATTACGTTCCGAGCAGCTGACGCCGGTGGAGGAAGGTCCCCGAAATCAAAAAAAAACCGGCGGAGATCCGCGCCGCGAGAACGGGCGAAGAGTTCCGCCGGATCGTCGAAATCGAGATGATGACCAGCGCCGAAGTTCATTCGGCGCCGTTTCGAACTTATGGCAGGTTGGGGCGTCCGCGCCCAAAGAGGAATGCCACGACGAAAAGGACGACACCGATAACCAGAAGAATCTTGGCAAAGTCCGCCGAAAGACCTGCGATGCCGCCGAAGCCCAGCAAAGCTGCAATCAGCGCGATAACGGCGAAGGTGATGGCCCATCTGAACATTCTCATCTCTCCTTTTTTTTGGCGCGAATTCCCCTGCCCCGCGCTCGCACACCGGAACAACGATCATCGCTGCCGAAACAATCTTTTGTAGTAGATGTGCTCTAAACGCCATTACCGCGCGAAGGTTCCGGCTGCGTGCGGCAATGAGTATCAGGAGACTTGGCCCGCCCCCTATTCGGCTCGCAACATCCGCGCGGTCAGGCGAAACACGGCATCGGTGGAAACGCGCGTTTCTTCATAGAGCATTTCGTCGGCGGCAAAACCAAGTTCGACCGTCAGCCGCAACCGCTCCCACAATTCGTCGCGATCGGCGTCGGGAAGGTGACGGGCATAGGCTTCGACTAGGCGATCGGTCACATAGCGATGCGATTCGAGACGGATATGCGCGAGTTGCGGGCTGGCGTGGAGCGCGCGGAGAATCCAGACCGCACCGGGCTCCGGGCGCGTCACCGCAGCCGTTTCACGCAGCAGCTCCTCGACATTGTCGCGAAGCGCGTCGATGCCCCGATCGACATGACGGGCGATCCATGCTTCCAGCACATCGTTCTGCTTCGTCATCAGGCGCTGTCCAAGCGCCTCCAGCACCGCATATTTGTCCTTGAAATAGCGATAGAGTGCCGGGGGGGTCAGTCCCGCGCGGGCGCAGATCATATTGGTCGAAATGCGTTCGATGCCGACCTCGGCCAGGAGTTCGCCCGCGACGTCGAGCAGAAGGTCGTATGTCGCCTGCGCGCGCTCCTGCTTGGGCTGCGAGCGGGGATTGATCCTGGCGCGGGCGTTCAATTCGGCTTTTCCTGTGCTTTGCCCTGTCCGATTACCGGGCCGATCAGCGTGAGCAAGCCTGTAACAGCACAGGCCGCGCCAAACCAGAGCACCGGCCCGACATCCTGCTCGCCGACCAGAAACGACGCCGCGAACGGCCCGAGGCTCGACCCTGTCAGCTGCGCGCCGCCGATCAGCATCGCGGCGCGGCGACGGGGATCGGCGTCGATCAGGATCGGAACCTGGAAGGGCATGGCGAAGAGCCACAAGAAACCGAACATCGACGTCGCGACGAGGAAAGCGGCGGTCGATGGCGGCGCGGCCATGATCGCCAGCAACCCAAGATTGACGAGCGTGACCAAGGTCACGACGGCTTTCGCCGGCAAGCGACCGGCAAGCGCAGCTGCCGCGGCGGCGCCCGCAACCTGCATGGCCAGCGATAGCGGGGCGATCAGATGCACCGTCGCCGCATCGATACCGCGCTGCAGGCCAAGCGGTTCGACATAGACCCACACCGACACGATGAAGGCGAGGCACAGCGTCACCCCGCAAAGCGCGACAAGACCGCGCACGGGGAGGCCGCCCCCCGCCGCTTCGCCATGATCGAGGACGGCATAGGCGCGCGGCAGCCACGGCAGCGCGACAAGACCGAGCGCGGTCACGAGCGCGAGCAGCAGGAAGCCGCCCGCCGACCCGAAGAGCGGAACAATCTTCAGCCCCAGCGCAGTCGCAAGCGCGAGCTGCGCAAGCGTCTGGAGCGCCAGATAGATGCCCGACCAGCGTTCGGGGCGCTGGGCACGGACGATCAACCCGATCGCGATCCAGATCAGCACGCCCTCGCCAAACCCGGCGGCGATCCGCGCCGCGAACAGCCCGCCCTCCGATACATGAGGGGTGGCGAGATCCAGCGCCGCGACCCCGATCAACGCCGTCGCGGCGACCGTCGGTAACCGGTTTACCGGTAGCAGCAGACCGGCGGTCCCGGCAGCGATTCCCATTGCGAGCAATTCTGCGGTGGCGAGCAGGCCGAGCGCCCCCGTTGACAGCTTCGCCTCGGCGAGCAGCGCGCCGAGGAGCTGGGGCTGCAAGCCGGGGATCAGCACCCCGATCACGCCGACGACCATCACCGCCGCGGTCTCGCGCGCGGTGAACACGGCCGGCGCGGTCATCGTGCCCGGCCGCGCGCGCTCACCGGCCAGATCGCGACGAGCGTGTCGCCCTGCACGACATGATAGTTGTCATAGAGGTTCACGGTCGGGTCGCAATGCGGCACCGTCAGGCTGACGGGGTCGCCGGGACGCAATCGCGACCCGATGTCGGGCCCGATCAGCGCGGCATGCTCGTCGCCCATGAAGACGAACATCGTCTCGACCGGCGCGCCGCGCGTCACCACCGCGACGCCGCCGTCGGTCGACAGCGATTTGAACCCGGCATCGATCGTTACCAGCGCCTCGTGGTTCGCGCTGACCACGCGCGCATCGACCCCGAGCGACGGGGCAAACGGCGTGGTGGCGTCGCCGATCAGGTCGCAATCGAGATATTGCTTGTCCATCAGCACGTACGAGCCGGTCTGCAGTTCGGTGAAAACGCCGAGATCGAGGTCGATCCGATGCGTTCCGGTGCCCGATCCGCTGATAATTTCGGGTGCATGCCCTGCGTCCGTCAGCGCGGCGACGACGCTCTCCAGATAGGCGGTTCGCTCGACGATCGCGGCGCGGCGTTCGGCATAATCCTCGACATGCTGCTGCATCCCGCAATAATATTGAACCCCGCGCAGACGCAGGTTCGGGAGGCCCGCGATGGCCTCCGCCAACTCGACCGCTGCTTCGGGCGAGGCGACGCCGGTACGGCGAATGCCGGGGTCTATATCGATCATGACGTCGAGCGAGGTCCCCGCTTCGGCAAGCGCCGCTGCGATGCGCCGGGCGACGTCGGGATTATCGACGGTGGCGATCAGTCCCGCGCTCCGGCCTGCGAGCGCCGCCAGCCGCGCGATTGCGGCGGGGGCGGTGATCGGAGAGGTGATGAGCAGGCCGGTGATCCCGCCATCGGCCAGCACCTCGGCTTCGCCGATCTTGGCACAGCAGAGCCCGACCGCGCCGGCGGCGAGCTGGCGCTTGGCGATATCTACGCTCTTGTGCGTCTTGGCGTGCGGACGCAGGGAAACGCCATGCGCCTTCGCGAGCGCCGCCATCGCCGCGATATTGCGGTCGAGGATATCGAGATCGAGGACGAGGGCCGGCGTGTTGAGCGCGGCGCGCGAACCCTGCTGGCCGATCAGCGCACCGTGAAGTTCGATATCGTCCATTAGCTGAACAGCTCCGCCATATGGGAATTGAGGAATTTGCCGTCCGGATCGGCGGCGCGGCGCACCGCGCGATAGCGTTCGGCCATCGGATAGAGCGCATCGACATCGGCGCGCGACAGCGTGTGGCGCTTCGCCCAGTGCGGCCGCCCGCCATGCTCGCGAAAAATTGCCTCGGCATCGGCGAATAGCGTCCGCCACGGCATGGGCGCATATTGGTGCATCGAAATCGCCGCGACCGGTCCCTTGTTCATCGGGCTCATCC
>JAEWIL010000067.1 GCA_023387085.1 Pseudomonadota bacterium
GATTGGAACGTGCCGGACCGATAGGGGTTTCGCCTGCGAGTTGCAAAACTAAAGCAGCCGACTCTGTCCGGGTGGACACTAGATAAGGCGTGGGACAAAGATATCAAATGAACTGGACTTTGTTCCATCAGGCGAAGTGCGCGCAGCCACTGTGGCTCGCGACCGCCAGCGGCGTCGCGCTCATGGCATGTCCCGTCGCCGCACAGCAGACAGTCGAGCCTCCCCGGGTCGAGGCGCCACCGGCCGGGCCGCAGGCAGATCAGCCCGACCTGCAGGATCGCGGCGTCTCGCCGGTGCGGGTCGACGCCCCCGTATCAAGGTCGGACGAACAGATCGGCTTCGCGGCCGATAATCTCAATTATGACAATGATACCGACATCGTCGTCGCCGAAGGCAATGTCGAAATGAATCGCGACACGGTCCAGATGCGCGCGAACAAGGTGACGTGGAACCGCAAGACCGGCGAAGTCGTCGCCGAAGGCGATGTCGCGGTGAAAAATCCCGAAGGCGACACCGCCTATGGCGACCGGATCGTCCTGACCGATACGCTGCGCGACGGCGTGGTCGAGAATATGCTGGTCGTGCTCGACAATGGCGCCCGCCTCGCCGCGGTGAAGGGTACGCGTTTCGACAACGGCAATATCGAGCTGGAAAACGCCGCCTACACCCCCTGCCCCGTCGCCGACGATTCGGGGTGCCCGAAGAATCCGAGCTGGCAGATTCGCGCTGTCCGCGTCATTTATGACCGGGCCAGGAACAAGGTGAAGTACAAGGGCGCGCGCGTCGAGATTTTCGGCCTGCCGCTGATTCCGCTGCCGGGGCTCAGCCATCCCGCGAACAAGCAGGCCGGCAGCGGCCTGCTCGTCCCCGAAATCCGGCTCGACCGCACCAACGGCTTCGAGGTTGCGGTCCCCTATTATCTGCGCCTCGCCCCCGACCGCGACATCACGATCACGCCGCACCTCTACACGGGGTCGGTGCCGATGATCGAAGGCGAGTTTCGCGCGCTGACCGACATCGGGTCGTTCCGAATCAACGGGTTCGCCACGCACAGCTCGGTCGTGCCCGTGTCGGGCCAGGTGATCGATCCCAACCGCCAGTTCCGCGGCTATCTGGAAAGCGCCGGCAAATTCCAGTTCGACCCGCGCTGGAGCCTGTCCTTCTCCGGCCGGATCACGACCGACCGCACCTTCATGCGGCGCTACGACATCAGCCGCGACGACCGGCTCCGCTCGACCTTCGAGGTCGAACGCATCGGCGGGCAAAGCTATCTGTCGATCGCCGGCTGGGCGACCCAGACGTTGCGCGTCAACGACGACCAGGGCCAGCAGCCGATCGCCCTGCCGATCATCGACTATCGCCAGCGTCTCGCCGATCCCCTGCTCGGCGGCCAGATCGAGCTGCAGCTCAACACGCTGGCGATCGGGCGGACGTCGGGCCAGGACACGCAGCGCGCCTTTGCCGGCGCCACCTGGAACCTGCGCGGACTGACGGGCCTTGGACAGGAAGTCGTGCTGACCGCGATGGTGCGCGGCGACATCTATCACAGCGACGAGAATCTGCTGACCGCGATTCCGGGTTATCGGGGCAGTTCTGGCTGGGAAGGCCGCGGCATCGCCGCAGTTGCCGCCGATATGCGCTGGCCGTTCGTCGGAGAATTCATGGGCGGTACGCAGACGCTGACCCCGCGCGTCCAGCTCGTCGCGACCCCCAGCCTCAAGAATCTCGACATTCCGAACGAGGATTCGCGGGCCTTCGATCTCGAGGACAGCAACCTGTTCGCGATCAACCGCTTCAACGGTTACGACCGGTTCGAGGACGGCGCCCGGATCACCTATGGCTTGGAATGGAATTTCAGCCGGCCGGGGCTCAATATCAACACGGTGGTAGGGCAGAGCTATCGCCTGTCGGACAAGCCATCGCTGTTCCCCGACGGGACCGGGCTGACCGACAGGACGTCCGACATCGTCGGGCGCACCACCGTCGCATACAAGGATTTCCTGCGGCTCACGCACCGCTTCCGGCTGGACAAGGATAATTTCGCGGTTCGCCGCAACGAGATCGACGCGACGATCGGCAACCGGTCGACCTACGCGATGATCGGATATTCGCGGCTTAATCGCGACATCTTGCTGCTGGGCGAAGATTTGCAGGACCGCGAGGAAGTGCGCGCGGGCGGTCGCGTCGAATTCGCGAAAAACTGGTCGGTCTTCGGGTCGGCGATCGTCGATCTGACGCGCAAGCGCGACGATCCGCTGGGCATTGCCGACGGTTTCGACCCGATTCGCCACCGCCTGGGCGTCGCGTATGACGACGAATGCCTGTCGATCGCGCTCACCTGGCGCCGCGACTATATCGACACCGGCGACGCGAAGCGCGGCAACAGCTTTTCCTTCCGCATCGCCTTCCGCAACCTCGGCTTCTGACGGGTCTCGCTCAGCCCCCGTTCAGCGTTTCCTCGCTATCGAGGCCGCGAACATGGTCCAGGAGGCGGATTGCGCTGGACCATCGGGCGTTTCCGCTGATACGGAGCGAGCCTCATTTCTCGAATAGGATGGCAATGACCAAATTTTCGACCATGATCGGGCTGATCACCATGGCGGCTGTGGGCGCGACGCCGGTGCTGGCCCAGACTGTTCCCGACGGCGAAGTGCCGACGACGAGCCTGAACATCCCTGGCAACGTCAAACTCTATGGCGACGACAAGCCGAACGTTTATCGCCCTTCGGCGACGGTCAATGGCGAGATCATCACCGCAACCGATATCGAGCAGCGCATGGCGCTGATCCGCATCGCGAACAGCAATGTCGATCTGCCCGCCGACGAACTGCAGCGGTTGCGCCAGCAGGTGTTCAGCAACCTGATCGACGAGAAACTGCAGATTCAGGAGGCGAAGGCCGCGAAGATCGAGATCGACGAGAATCTGGTCGACCAGCAGTTCGCCCGCCTCGCGGCCCGGTTCAAGCAGACGCCCGCCGATTTCGCGAAATATCTTGAATCCAAAGGATCGTCGGCGGCGGCCGTAAAGCAGCAGATTCGGGGCGAAGTCGCATGGGACCGCCTGCTCTCGCGCAATATCCAGTCGACGACCAACGTGTCGACCGAGGAAGTCGATATCATCGTCAAGCAGCTGGAGGACAGCAAGGGTCTCGACGAATTCCATCTCGGCGAGATCTATCTGTCGGCCACCCCCGAAAATGTGGCCGCCGTGGTCGAAAATGCGCGCAAGATCATCCAGGCCTTGCAGGCCGGTGGCAGCTTTGCCGCCTATGCGCGCCAATTCTCGGAGGCTTCGACCGCCGTCGTCGGCGGCGACCTCGGCTGGGTTCGCGGTGCCCAGCTGCCGACATCGATGGCCGACGCGGCGCAGCAGATGCAGCCCGGTCAGCTCGTCGGCCCGATCGAGGTGCCGGGCGGCGTGTCGATCATGCTGATGATCGACCGGCGCCAGGTGCTGACCGCCGATCCGCGCGACGCGGTGCTGAGCCTCAAGCAGGTGTCGCTCGACTTCCCGCCCGGAACCAGCGAAGCGCAGGCGTCGGCCATGGCGAGCAAATTTGCCGAGGCGACGCGCACGATCGCGGGTTGCGGTGGTGCCGACGCCGTCGCGGCGTCGCTGGGGGCGCATGTCGTCGCACGCGACAATATCGCGATGCGCGCGCTTCCCGCGCCGCTCCAGACCACGCTCTCGACGATGCAGATCGGCCAGACGACGCAGCCGTTCGGCGCCGCCAACGAGGGGGTCAGCGTGCTGGTTCTCTGCGGCCGCGACATGCCGAACACCGCCGCCGAGCCCGACCGCGCGCAGATCGAGGAAAAGATCCTTGAGGACAAGGTCAACAAGCGCGCCCAGCGCTATCTGCGCGATTTGCGCCGCGACGCGGTGATCGAATATAGCTGATGCCTGTTTCTGAAGATCGACGTCCGATCGCGGTCACCATGGGTGACCCGGCCGGCGTCGGCCCCGAAGTCGCCGCGCGCGCCTGGGCCGCGCGGCGCGAGCATGATCTGCCGCCCTTTGTCGCAATCGGCGATGCCGCCGCGATCGGCGCCGTCTGGGACGGCCCGGTGGCGCGCGTCGGCGACATGGGCGACGTTTTACGCGCGTTCGAAACGGCCCTGCCCGTCTGGCACCTCGAGGACAGCGGCCCGCTGACCCCGGGCGTTCCGACGCCCGCGGGCGCGACTTGCGCGCTTCACGCGCTCGAAACGGGTATCGGCCTGACACGCAACGGCGCGAGCGACGCGCTCGTCACCGGATCGGTATCGAAACACGCGCTTCACGGGATCGGCTATACCCACCCGGGCCAAACCGAATTCATCGCCGAACGCTGCGGCGTCACCGCGACCAACGCGGTGATGATGCTTGCAGGACCCGCGCTGCGCGTCGTGCCGCTGACCGTCCATATTCCGCTCGCCGAAGTGCCCGAACGGCTGACCGCCGATCTGATCGTCGCCAAGGCGCGGATCGTCGCGCGCGGCCTTGTCCGCGATTTCGGGATCGCCGCGCCGCGCATCGCGATCGCCGGCCTCAACCCGCATGCGGGCGAGAGCGGCCAGCTGGGCGACGAGGAAATCCGCATCATCGCGCCCGCCGTCGCGCAGCTTGCCGACGAAGGCATCGCCGTCGACGGGCCGCTGGCGGCCGACGCGCTGTTCGCACCCGGCATCCGCGAGCAGTATGACGCGATCCTCTGCGGCTATCATGACCAGGCGCTGGCGCCGTTCAAGGCGCTGCATTTCCATGATGGTGTCAATCTGACGCTGGGACTCCCGATCATCCGCACCTCGCCCGACCATGGCACCGCGTTCGACATCGCCGGTACGGGCAAGGCCGATCCGGGACCGACGATCGCGGCAATCGCGATGGCCGCGCGCATGAGCGCCGCGCGCAATACCAGCCTCGCGCTCGCGAAGTGACGGCCGCGCCGAAGACACCCCTGCCCCCGCTGCGCGAGACGGTGCGCGCGCACGGCCTCTCGGCCAGCAAGGCGCTGGGCCAGAACTTCCTGTTCGACGAGCAATTGCTCGACCGGATCGCGGCGCTGCCGGGCAATCTCGACGGGCAGATTGTGTTCGAGGTCGGCCCCGGACCGGGCGGCCTGACGCGCGCGCTGCTGCGCGCAGGCGCGAAGGTGATCGCGGTCGAGCGCGACGACCGCTGCCTGCCGCTGCTGGCCGAACTGTCGGAGGCATTCGACGGACGGCTGACGGTGGTTCCCGACGACGCCATGGCGGTCGATGCCGATGCGCTGGCCGGCGGGCCCTATCATATCGTCGCCAACCTGCCCTATAATGTCGGGACCGCCCTGTTCACGCGCTGGCTCGAGCCAAAGGCGTGGCCGCCGCTTTGGAAATCGCTGACGCTGATGTTCCAGCAGGAGGTTGCCGAGCGCATCGTCGCGCCGGTCGGAACCAACGCCTATGGGCGGCTCGCGGTCCTCGCGCAGTGGCGCTCGCATGCCAGAATCGCGATGAAGGTCCATCGCTCGGCCTTTACGCCGCCGCCGAAAGTGATGTCGGCGATCGTCCATGTGACCCCCGCGGCCGAGCCCGACGGCGTCGATCCGACAATCCTGTCGAAGCTCACCGAAAGGGGGTTTGGCCAGCGGCGCAAGATGCTGCGGCAGAGCCTGAAGGGCATGCCGGGGGTGATCGAGGCGCTGGGAACGCTGGGCATCGACCCGACACGGCGCGCCGAGACGGTCAGCGTCGCGGAATGGGTTTCGCTGGCGCGGGCGCTCGGCGAATAAACGGCCGGTATCGCCGGGTCGGGGATCTGTCTTTCATCGTCACGCCGGACCTGATCCGGCGGGCCGGCTCGAACCCGAAGCCCGTCTCACCCCAGCTCCCGGCAATTCCGCTTGCCCGAACGGGCCATCCGCCCCATATTGTACGCACCAACCCCGAAGGAGTGAACAGGACCATGGATCTGAACTGACCGCATCGCCCCAAGCCGTGCCTTCAGGAAAGCTCTGTCCATGCCCTCGATCACCCTCGCCAACATCGGTTGGTCCACCCCCGACAACCGCACTATTCTCTCCGGGCTTGATCTGGCCTTCGCGCGCGAGCGGACCGGCATCGTCGGGCGCAATGGCGTCGGAAAATCGACCCTGCTGCGCCTGCTGACGGGCGACCTCGCGCCCGCATCGGGCACCATCGCCGTCGACGGCAGTATCGCAATGCTGCGCCAGACGGTGCAGGTCGACCCCGGCGAGACGATTGCCGACCTGTTCGGCGCGCGCGCCGGTCTCGCGCTGCTTCGCAAGGCCGAGGCGGGCGACGCCAGCGTCGAGGAGATCGGCGACGCCGACTGGACGCTCGAAGCGCGGATCGACGAGGCCCTCGCCGGCGTCGGTCTGCCGCTGCCCGCCGACACGCCGCTCGCGGCGCTTTCGGGCGGCCAGCGCACCCGCGCCGCGCTGGCCGGCGCGATGTTCGGCGTGCCCGATTTCCTGCTGCTCGACGAACCGACGAACAATCTCGACCGCGACGGCCGCGCGGCGGTACGCGACCTGCTTCGCGGCTGGCGCGGCGGCGCCATCGTCGTCAGCCACGATCGCGAATTGCTCGAAGAGATGGACGCGATCGTCGAACTGACCTCGCTCGGCGCGACGCGCTATGGCGGAGGCTGGTCCGCCTATCGGGACCGCAAAGCCGTCGAACAGGCGGCCGCCGAGGCCGAGCTTGCGGGTGCCGAACGGCGGCTCGATCAGGCCCAGCGACAGGCGCAGGCGGCGACCGAAAAACAGGACCGGCGCGATGCTGGCGGCCGCCGCAAAGCGGCGCGCGGCGGCATGCCCAAAATAGTCATCGGCGGACTCAAACGCCGCGCCGAGGAAACGCGCGCGTCGGCGACCCGGCTTGCCGAGCGCCAGCGCGGCGAGGCCGAACAGGTGCTCGAAGCGGCGCGCGGCCGGATCGAGGTGATCGATCCGCTCTCGGCCGGCTTGCCGTCCGCGGGGCTGCCGGCGTCGCGCACCGTGCTCGAACTGGATCGAGTCACCGCCGGCTATATCCCGGGGCGACCGGTCATCGACGACCTGTCGCTGACTGTCATAGGCCCCGAACGGATCGCGCTGACGGGTCCGAACGGATCGGGCAAGTCGACCCTGCTCGCGCTCGTCGCGGGAACCCTCGCCCCTTGGTCGGGCCGCGTCCGGACGCCCGTGCCTTTCGCGATGCTCGACCAGCGCGTCTCGCTGCTCGATCCCGCGCTATCGGTCGCGGAGAATTTCCTGACGCTGAATCCGGGGACGACGAACAACCAGTGCCGCGCCGCGCTCGCGCGCTTCCGCTTCCGCGCCGACGCCGCCGACCGGATCGTCGGCACCCTAAGCGGCGGGCAAATGCTCCGCGCGGGCCTCGCCTGCGTCCTCGGTGCACCCGCGCCGCCGCAGCTTCTGATCCTCGACGAGCCGGGCAATCATCTCGATCTCGATTCGCTGGCCGCGATCGAGACCGGTCTGGCGGCCTATGACGGCGCGCTACTCGTCGTCGCTCACGACCCGGTTTTTCTGGATGCGATCGGGATCACGCGCGAGATCGCGCTCGGTTGACGGCCAGGACGCGAACCCGCGGTGCCCGCCGGCCAGTCGCCATGCTCGGGGGCCCGGTATTTCAGGCCCTGGAGGCCGACCACCATGTCGCCCTCGCACACCGGCGCGGCGACAAGGCGAATCCAGTGGGTGCGCCCCTGCGCGGGGGCGATCTCGACGTCGAGCGTGAACCCGCGCCGATGCGCGATGGCGTGCGCGCGCAACCGCTCCATCGCGGCGCGCGATCCTTCGCAATATCGGGTGACGACGTCGGCGCGCGAAAGCGAAGCGTCGCGCGGGAAGCCGAACAGGTCGAACACCGCTTCCGACCAGGTCAGCCGATCGTCGGCCAGGTCGCAGCGCCACAGGCCGACGCCGAGTCGCGCCATCGCCTCCGCATTGTCGGGTGCCGCAAAGCCGCCCCGGTCGGGCGGGCGTACGCTCGTCCGGTGGACCCAGCCCAGGTCGAAATGACGCGCCTGCTCGTACAGCGGCCAGCTGTGGTGGAGCGGCAGGGGATATGTGTGTCGCAAGGCGGTCGTTCCTTTGCCCCGTCGCTAGGCGACGCGGCTTAAGAAACTCTGAGCGGTGCCGGCCCTGGAAATCACGCCGCCAGCACCTTCGCGATCATGCGCTCTTCCTTTGCGATCCAGGGCGCGAGGCTGGGACGCGACAGGATTGCCTCGCTCCACGCCGCGACCTTCGGATGCGTCGCCGCGTCGATGCACGCACCGCAATGACGGAAATTCATCAGCGGCGACGCGACCGCGAGGTCGGCGAGCGTAAAGCGGTCGCCGACCAGATAGCCCGAAGCGGGAATCGCACTTTCCAGATAGGCAAGCAGCTTCGGCAGTTCATCGGCTTCGGCCTCGGCCGCCGCCGCCAGATCGCCTTCGCGGCCGAGGAATCTCGGCGCGACGATACGGTTGAAGAACATCTTGCCGCTGCACGCGGCGAACACCGTGTCGCCGAACTCGTCCCACCAGATCACGCGCCCGCGCGCCTGCGGGTCGGCGGGGATCAGCGGCGGTTCGGGATGTTTTGCCTCCAGATAATGGATGATCGCGCTCGAGTCGGCGAGCAGGAAGCCGTCGTCGTCGATCGCCGGCATCTTGCCGAGCGGCGACGCGGCCTGAAAACCCGGATCGGGATCGCCGATTCCGACACCTTTCAGCTCGAAATCGATCCCCTTCTCGCCCAGATAGCCAAGCAATTTCCGCACGAAAGGCGATACCACCGAACCATAGACGATCATTGCGAACTCTCCTGCCTTTTCCCCAGCATAGGAGCAAGCCGCGCCTTTGCAATCGGTTGAGCCGTACCGGAACTGCGAAGAAATAAACTTGCCAACGGCCGCGTGCCATGGAACATCTGCATGTGGAGGGGGGCGCTGCCAAGGCAGCCATCAGGCAGGATTATCAAATGCGCCCTTCGCTTTGGGCAGATCGGCTGATGGCATTGCTCGTCCGGTTTGTTGGCCTTGTCATCCTGCTCGCGACCCTCGCCGCGGCAGCGGCCAGCTTTCTGTATAACCAGGCCGACGAAACCGAGCAGGCCGAGCGGATGGCGATGCAGGTCAATATGCGCCTGCGCGATCACATCAGCGTTCTCGAAGGCGTGCGTGCGCTCTACCAATCGGATAATACGCCGAGCGGCCCCGCAATCCGCGCCTATCTCGCGGCGCTGAAACCGCAGGTCCGCACGCCGGGCATGGAGGGCATCGGGATCGCCGCGGCCATGCGGCAGGGAACGCCCGCCGCGATCGAAGCCCGCCTCCTCGAAAATTACGGCGAGCCGATCAAGGTGTGGCCTGCGACCGACCAGCCCGTCGGATTTCCCGTCGTGCTCGTCGAACCCTATACGCCGCGCCGCCACGTCGCGCTCGGTTTCGATATGTATAGCGAGCCCGTGCGGCGCGAGGCGATGCGGCGCGCCTGGCAGACCGGCCGCCCCGCCGCCAGCGGCGTCGTCCGCCTGACCCAGGAACGCGCGGCGACCGTCAAGCAGCCGGGGTTCCTCATCTATCTTCCCATCTATGCGCGCGGCGGAACGGATGCGAACGAGACCGCAAGCGTCGAAGGTGCCCGTCCGATCGAAGCCTTTGTCTACGCACCGTTCCGCATCCACGACCTCGTTCGCGCGGTGTTCGGATCGCAGCTCGACACGATCAAGGGCATCGAAATCTATGCCGGTGACGGCCCCTCGGCACCGCTCGTCTTCCAGCGCGGCAAGATGGGCTGGGACGCACACGAGGAAAGGCTGCGCATTGCCGACCGCGAATGGACGATGCGGATTTCCTACGGCCGCTTCCTCGAACGGCTCGGCCGGCCGTTCGCGATCGTCGTCTTCGGCCTCCTGCTCGCGATCCTCGCGACCCAGCTGCACCGCGTCCAGCAGCGCCGGGTCGGCGTGGCGCAGGCGCTGGCCGAGGAACAGGCGCGCCATGCCGCCGACCGCGAACTGATGATCGGCGAGATGGCGCACCGGATGAAGAACGCCTTCGCGCGCATCGGGGCGCTCGCCCGCATCACCCTGCGCGAATCCGAAAGTCTCCAGGATTTCGAGACAAAGTTCGACGGGCGGATGCGCGCACTGTCCGACGCCAAGCAGATGCTCGTCACCGGCGCCGTCGACCATGTCGAGCTGGGGCGGATCATCGACCGCGAGCTCGAGCTCGCGGGCTGGTCGCCCGAGCGGCGGGCGGCGCTGACAGGCCCCGAGGTGCAACTCGACGAGGAGAGCGCCCAGTGCATCTCGCTCGCGGTCCACGAATTCGTGACCAACAGCATAAAATATGGCGCCCTCTCCGGCACCGGCGAACTCGCGATCGGCTGGCGCCGTGACGCCGGCGCCGTCGAGCTGCGCTGGTTCGAAAGCGGCCTCGCCGCCACCCCGCATTTCGAAACCGAAAGCTTCGGTACCCAGTTCATCCGCTCATTGATCGAACGGCAATTGAAGGGCAGCTGGCAGCGCAGCGCGGTTGACAACAGCCTCACCATCGTCATTCGCTGGCCGGACAATGTCGCCGCCCCCTGACGATCGCTGGCACATCTGGATCGACCGCGGCGGCACCTTCACCGATGTCGTCGCGCGCCGCCCCGACGGCACCGTCGTGACCGCCAAATATCTGAGCGAAGACCCCGCCCGCCCCGGCGACGCCGCCGTCAATGCGATCCGCGAGCTGACCGGCGCAGGCAGCGGCGCGCTGCCCCCGCTCGCGATCCGCATGGGATCGACCGTCGCGACCAACGCACTCCTCGCGCGCAAGGGCGAGCCGACGCTCCTCGCGATCACGCAGGGCTTCGGCGACGCGCTGACGATCGGCTATCAGGACCGGCCCGACCTCTTCGCGCGGCGGCTTGACCGCACCCCGCCCCCGCACGCCGCGGTTGCCGGGATCGCCGAGCGCGTCGGTCCCGACGGTGCCGTCCTGATCCCGCTCGACGAGGATGCCGCCCGCACCGCCCTGCAAGCCGCGCGCCGCGACGGCCTGTCCAGCATCGCGATCGTGCTGATGCACGGCTATCGCTATCCCGCGCACGAGCGGCGCCTCGCCGCCATCGCGCGCGAGACCGGCTTCACCCAGATCTCGACCAGCCACGACGTCAGCGCGCTGATCAAACTCGTCGGCCGCGGCGACACGACGCTCGCCGACGCCTATCTCTCGCCGGTCCTCCACCATTATGTCCGCCAGTTTACCGGCCAGCTCGGCGGCGAGACCGACCCGCAATTCATGAAAAGCTCGGGCGGGCTCGCGTCGGCGTCGGCCTTCCACGGCCGCGACGCGATCCTCTCGGGTCCCGCGGGCGGCATCGTCGGCATGGTCGGCAGCGCCGCGCCCTTGGGCAAGACACGGCTGATCGGCTTCGACATGGGCGGCACCTCGACCGACTTCAGCCATTATGCCGGCCGCCTCGAACGCGATAACGAGACGATCGTCGCGGGGACGCGCATCCGCGCCCCGATGCTCCGCATCCACACCGTCGCGGCCGGCGGCGGCTCGATCTGCCGCTGGGACGGCGCGCGCCTCACCGTCGGCCCCGAAAGCGCGGGCGCCAACCCCGGCCCCGCCGCCTATGGCCGCGGCGGTCCGCTCCCTGTCACCGACTGCAACGTCCTGCTCGGCAAGATACAGCCCGATCATTTCCCCCGCCTCTTCGGCCCGAACGGCGACCAGCCGCTGGACCGCGACATCGTGGCGCAGAAATTCGCTGCCATGGCCGCCGAGGTCGGCAACATCACCCCCGAAGCCCTCGCCGAGGGGCTGCTCGCGATCGCGGTCCAGCAGATGGCGAACGCCATAAAACGCATCACCATCGCACGCGGCCACGACCTGACGCAGGGTTACAGCCTCGTCGGGTTCGGCGGCGCCGCGGGCCAGCATGTCTGCCTCGTCGCCGACGCGCTCGGCATCGACGAAATCCTGCTCCATCCGCTCGCGGGCGTACTCTCGGCCTATGGCATGGGGATGGCGCGCCCGTCGGCGATCCGCGAGCGCACGCTCGCGCTGAAACTCGACGAACATTGCGCCGCAACGCTGGCCTCCGTCGAAGCCGAGCTGTCGGGCCAGGCACGCGCCGACCTTGCCCCCGACACCCGAACGGCCCGCGAAACCCTGCTCTTCGTCCGCCTCGCCGACAGCGACAATGCGATCGAGCTTCCGCTCGCACCGCCCGCAGAGGTCAGGCAGGCCTTCGCCGCCGCCTTCCGCCAGCGCTTCGGCTATGCCCCGCACGACAACCTCGTCGTCGACCGCATCCGCGTCGAACTGACCGAGACGGGCGACACGCCCGCGACGCTGCCGCCGCCAACCGCTACCGAAGAAACGCCGCCCGAGACCGTCACCGCCTGGCTCGCGGGCGCGGTGCACGAGGTCCCGCTTCACCGGCGCAGCGCTCTCGCGTCGGGCCGCAGCCTCGCCGGCCCCGCGATCTTTATCGACGCGCTGTCGACGACTGTGGTCGAGCCGGGCTGGACCGCCACGGTCGAGCAGGAAGGGACGCTGCGGCTATCCAAAAGCCAGAGAAGCCCCGCCCCCGCAGGGGCGGGGGGCGGGGGTGGGGGCG
>JAEWIL010000117.1 GCA_023387085.1 Pseudomonadota bacterium
ACGGCCCGCCCGGGTCTTCGCCGAAGCGATGGTCCCGGGCGGGCGATCCTCCTGATGGTCATAAGGAGATCTGCAGACGCGCGCCGACCTCGCGGCCGCGCCGCAGGCTCACCGGCGAGTAGCCGGTGGGCGCCCCGAACAGGCTGAAGATCTCGCCCGTTCCAGGCAGGCGGGTGCGTTCGTTGAACAGATTGCGCGCGAAAATTTCGAGCGAGGCGCCGATATCGTCGAGGCGAAGACCGGCAAAGGCATCGACCCGGAACGACGACGGAGTACGCAGATTGTTGTTGGGATCGCGCGCGGCGGGCGAATAGTCGGCCAGCGCCCGGATATAGCCGTCGAGCCCGCCTCCGAGGCTCGCCACATATTCGGTATTGGCGCTGACCTGCCATTTCGGCAGCGCGCCCAGCGATGCCCGCGAGACGCAGCGGCTGAAATATCGGCCTGCCTGCACCGCGGGAATACCGTCGGTGTCGGGCGTGCCATCGCCGTTGAAATCGTTGCACGGGATCAGCGCGTCGTCGAAATGTGCGTCGGCGTAGCTGACCGTGAGCTGCGAGGTCCAGCCCGCGACCATCACGAGCCGCGCGTCGAGTTCGACCCCGCGCGCGCTGGCATCGCCATTGTAATTGGGGCCGAGGCTGCCCGAGCCGCAGGGGTTGAAGCCGTTGGGCGCCATGCCGTCGCCGGTCGCGAAGACCGTTCCCGGAATGAGCCCGACGCCGTTTGGATTGCCGGTACAGACGATACCCTGGACGTTCGAGATGTAGCCGTCGAACTTCTGGTAGAAGGCCGCGAGGCTCAGGCTGAGATTACCATCGAGAAAAAGGCCCTTGAGGCCGATTTCGAAATTGTCCGAATGCTCGGGCCGATAGCCGAATTCGCTCGCCGGGATCTGCGGGTTGCTGTCGGTGACGAACTCGTCGGGACCGCCCGGACGAAAGCCGCGGCCCCACCCCGCATAGACCGTCATATCGCGTCCGAACTTGTGCGAATAGCTCGCGCTGCCCGTCCAGGCGTTGCCGTATGGCGTGACCGACCGGCGCGCGCCGACCTCGACGATGTCGGACGGCGAGAGGTTGAACACATGGGTCGTGAAATAGCCCATTTCGGATTCCGATGGCGTGTCGGTCGTGTCGATGAAGGTGCATGGGAGGCCGAAGCCCGCGAGCGGTCCCGGCGCCGTCTGGCACGCGCCGTTGGCACCGGTGAAGTCGATGAGGACGGTCGCGTCGAGTTCGTTCGTCTGGCGATAGATGCCGAAGCGATAGTTCCAGAAATGGTCGCCGGTGCGCTCGAAACGCAATTCATGGCTCCAGCTCGTCCGTTTCGAAAGGGTGTTGGTGTGAAGTTCGACGGGAAGTCGCACCGGACCGAGATCGAGCAATCCGTTGCCGGTATCGCTGTCGAGAAGCTGGCGGAACTTCGAGATCGTATAGCCCCCGGTATAGCTCAGCCGGTGGCCCGGCAGGTCCCAGCGCACATTCATCGTCGTAAGCGAGGTGTCGGTCGCGACCCGGTCGATGCCGTCGGTCACCGATATCCGGTCGCGTGCCGTGAAGGTTCCGAAGGGACCGCTCCCCTCGACCTGCGCGAGATTGACCGCGCGCGAACGCAGCTGCTGGTGAACGAGGTCGAAGCTGATGTCCGCGCTCGGCTCCCACGCGAGGCTGACGCGGCCGCTGCGGGTCCAGCTGTCGTCGCGCGCGCCGTTCACGATATTGCGGACGTTCGCGCCCCGGCCTTCGTCGTAAAGTCCCGCAACCCTGATCGCGAGCCGGTCGGTCACGATCGGCACCGATACGGCGCCCTGGAGATTGAGCGTGTGGCGGTCTGTATAGGACGCCGCCGCATAGCCGTCGAAGCCGCCGAGCGACGGACGGCGCGTACCGATCAGGATCGCCCCCGAGGGCCCGGTGCCCGCGCGCAGGCTGCCCTGCGGCCCGCGCAGGACTTCGATCTGGCCGACATCGTACATCGACTGGATTTGCGCCGCCCGCTCCGAGAGAACTTCGTTGAAATAGACATCGACGGTCGGGCGGGTGAGCGAAAGCGCGTTGAACTTCACCCCGCGGAGCGACACGGTGCCGCCGCTGATATCGAGCCCCGGAACGAGCTTCTGGATGTCCGAAAAGTCGGTGAGATTGAAGCGCTCGATATCGTCGCCGGTGACGACAGCGATGGACTGCGGCACATCGACAAGCCGTTCGTCTCGCTTCTGCGCGGTTACGATGATGTCCGCGTTCATCGCATCGTCCGCGGACGCCGCATCGCCGGCGACGTCCTGGGCGTAGGACGGCGTAGCGCTTGCGGCTGCCACCAGTGCGATGGCGGCGACGCCCGAATTCCAACGGATAGTCTTCATGGATCCTCCCCTGCTTTCGGCTTGCCGGGCGCGCGGCATCGCGCACCGGTTTGACCGATGTTGCTTGTGTCAAAGATGTCGGGTGCAGCGGCGCGCGCGCCGATTGCCGTCAGGGCAGCCTGATTCTCGCCGTCATTCTACCCTCCCTGCTTTAACTGAACGCATCAGTACATTTTAGCGAGGGGACGCACAACTATTTTTCTGCAGGGCGATAGGCACGAAACAAAGTTTCAACCGCCGCCTCGGCTTCCTTCGCGAGATCGCCTGCAGATTTGCTCCGCCCTGTCACGAGGTCGAAATGCGAACCGCCATGGATAAGGGCTCGAAAGAGCGCCGTCAGATGCGCGGCACCGGCGTCGGCGATTTCGCGCTGCGCGATCGCTTCCGTGATCGTCGCTTCGACCGATCGCCAGACATCGAGTTCGGGCTCGGCGGCGATCTGCATGCCGAGATCGGAGCGCCCGACCTCGGATGTCATGAGCCGCAAGGTCTGGACGCCATATTCATTGTTGATCGCGGCAAGATAGAGTGACGCGAAGGCGGAAAGGCGGTCCCGACCGCTGCCCTCGCCGGCAAGCAAGCTGCGAAAATGCGCCATCACGGGGCGATAGCCGGTGACCAGCACCTCCTTGAGCAGTTGATCCTTCGACGCGAAATAATTATATATCGTGGCCTTCGATCCGCCGATCTCGCGCGCGACATCGTCGATCGTGGCCTCGGTGAAGCCGCGCTTCTGGAACACGCGCGCGGCGCCTTCCAATATGTCCTGGCGCTTCGCCTCGGTCTTCCGCCTCACCGATATTCCCCCATGTGCCCGCTCCGTTTGGCGGAGCTGACGGCCACATCCCCCGACGGCCTTAGCGGCCGCAACGGCCGAGAGCTAGTCGCGCCGACGGCAGAGGCCGAATGAAGCGCGGGGCGCGGCGCACTCGAGGCTTGACTGCGCACGGGAATCGCGCATTGTGAGTGGGCGCTTACTCGTCGCACGAACGGGACCGCAAACCGGGGATAGAGGAGAGGGTCATGGCAACCCAGCTACATGGCGACTTGGTCGGCGGCAATACGTCACCGGTTGTCGTCGAATTCGATCGCAGCCGCTCGCGCGCCGAGGGCGACAGGCCCGTACCGCAGGTCATCAAGGGCAAGACGCCCGACCCGCGCCTTGCGAGAGCCTGCAACATGGCGATCGTGGCGATCATCGCGCTTCCTTTCCTTCTGGGCGCCTTCGCCCTGCTTCGGCGCCTGCTCTTCTAACTGCGGCTCCGCACCCGGTTCAAAACGCCGGCAACGCCGGTCCGCGCGTCCGAGCCACCGGCCCGGGCCTCGTCCGCCGAACGGCCTGCCCGTCCCCGCCCCGGCTTTGACCGGCGACGGCGGCGGCGAACCAACCTTGTCGCCTCCTCACCGCTGCGGTCATTCTTCCCTGCTCGCGGAACTTTCCCTCGCCCCGGGACTTTCCCGATCAGAGGCTCGCTCGAGCGCAATCCCCCCCCCCTCGATGCCGGGCGGGCCTCCCTTAACCCCGCGTCATGATGTTCGAGACCCCTGAGGCCGCCGTCGAGGCGCGCACTCTGCCTCGCCTATTCGTGGCGCAGCGCGTCGATCGGATCGAGCTTCGAGGCGCGGCGCGCCGGATAATAGCCGAAGGTGATCCCCATCAAGGCCGAGAAGAGAAAACTCATCAGGTTCACCGCCGGGTTGAAGATGAAAGGCACGTCGATGATGCTTGCCATGCCCCACGACAGGAAGAAGGCGAGCGCGATCCCCACGATGCCGCCGAAACAGCAAAGCACGACGGCTTCGGTGAGAAACTGGAGCCGAACCTCGCGCGCCAGCGCGCCGATCGCGAGCCGGATACCGATTTCGCGCGTCCGCTCGGTGACCGATACGAGCATGATGTTCATGATGCCGATGCCGCCGACGAGCAGGCTGATGCCGGCGATGACGGCGACCATGGCGGTCAGCGCCCCGGTAGCGGCGCCCAGCGCCTGGTTGACCTGCGCGGTATCGACGATGTTGAAGTCATTGTCTGCCGCGTCCTGCAGCAGCCGGCGCTCGCGCAACAGGGCGACGAGCGAGTCCTGGATCGCGGCGCTTTCGTAATTGCTGTCATATTTGACGACGAAGTACTGGACGTCGCTGCTGCCCGTGAAACGGCGCTGCGCCATCTTGAGCGGCACCATCGCGACATTGTCGCTGTCCTGGTCGGGGCCGCCGCCCTGCCCGCGTTCCTTGAGAACGCCGATCACCGTGCAGGAAACATTGCCGAGGCGAATGTTCGTTCCGAGCGGGCTGGTGCCCGCCGCAAAAATGGCTCCTCTAACCTTCTGGCCAACGAGACAGACATTCTTGCCGCCGCTTTCCTCCTCGCGCGTGAACGGACGGCCAAGCTCGACCTCGATCGACTGGGCGCGAAGAAAATCATTGCCGACGCCCTGGACGCTCGTCCGCCAGCTCTGGCCGTTGTGAAAGGCGGTAGAGCTCGCCGACACGCTGCCCGAGACGTTCTCGACGCCGGCAATCTGCCGCGCCACCGCATCGACGTCGGCCGGTCTGAACGGCCTTGGCGCGCCGCGATCGCCCCGCACGGGGAAGACGATCAGCACGTTCGAGCCCAGCGAGGAAATCTGGTCCCGGATCGAGGCGGTGACGCCATTGCCGAGCGTCACCATGGTGATCACCGCGGCGACGCCGATGATGATGCCGAGCGTCGTGAGGAACGAGCGCAGCAGGTGGCGGCGGATCTCCCGAAGGGCGAGGAGCAGCGTCGCACCGAACATCAGCCGGCCTTCCCCGCGACAGGAGCGCTGCTGCGCTCGACCGCTTCGACGAGGCCGTCGCGAAAGCGCACGATCGTATGGGCGAAGGCCGCCATTTCCTCTTCGTGCGTGACCATCAGGACGGTGATGCCTTCGCCGTTCAGGCGCGTGAGCAGCTGCATGATCTCGACCGAGCGTTCGGTGTCGAGATTGCCGGTGGGCTCGTCGGCGAGCAGCACGTCGGGCTGCGTCACGAGCGCGCGCGCGATGGCGACGCGTTGCTGCTGTCCGCCCGAGAGTTCGGCCGGGGTATGATCGGCCCAGGGACCGAGCCCTACCTGCTCGAGCGCGCGCATCGCAGCGGCGCGGCGGACCGCTTTTTTCTCACCGCGATAGAGCAAGGGCAGTTCGACATTTTCGACAGCGGAGGTACGCGCAAGAAGATTGAAGCCCTGAAACACGAAGCCGAGATAGCGGCGGCGAAGCAGGCTGCGCTGGTCGCGGTCGAGCGCCTGGACCTCGACGCCGCGGAACCGGAATACCCCGCTCGACGGCACGTCGAGGCAGCCGAGGATGTTCATCGTCGTCGACTTGCCCGACCCCGAGGGGCCCATCACGGCAACGAAATCGCCGTGCGCGATCCGCATGTCGACGCCCTTGAGCGCCTGGAACGCCGCCTCGCCCTTGCCGAAGGTCTTGGTGATTCCCGCAAGCTCGATCAGCGGCGGCTCGGAGGCAGACCCCAGGCTCACTTGCCCGCCGCCTCCTTGCCGGTCACGACTTTCATGCCCGCACGAAGCTCCTTCGCGGTAACGGCGGTCAGCCGCCCGTCGCTCTGCCCCGTCACGACATCGACGGGCTTCAGCTTTCCATCGGCGGCGAGCACCCAGACCCGCTGGCGGCTGCCGACGCCGATCGTCGCCTTCTGCTCCTGCTTCTCGAGGCCGATCTCGGGATTGAGAACGCTTGCGCTTTCCTTTTCGGCCGCATCGGGCTGAAAACGGAGCGCGCTATTGGGAACGAGGAGCTGCCGCGCGGTACTGCCGGTCGCGATCGTCGCGGTGGCGGTCATTCCCGGACGCAGCAAACCATCGGCATTGGCCACCGTCAGGCGCGCCTCGTAGCTGACGACGGCATTGCCCGAAGCGCCAGCGGCGGCTGCCTGCTGGCTTGCCTGCGTCGCGGTGTTGCTCGACGCCTGGTCGACCCGTTCGACCCGCGCCGGGAAACGGCGACCGGGATAGGCATCGACGGTGAAACTGGCGCCCTGGCCTTCGCGCACCTGGCCGACGTCCGCCTCGTCGATCTCGACCCGCAGCTGCATCGCCGACAGATCCTCGGCGATGATGAAGAGGGTCGGCGTGTTGAAACTCGCCGCGACCGTCTGGCCGGGCTCGACCTGCCGCGCGAGAACCACGCCCGCAACCGGTGACCGGATGGTCGCCCGGGCGCGATTGGTCATCGCGGTCGAGAGCTGCGCCTCGACCGCGCGCACATTGGCCTGCGCCGAGGCCACGGCTGCGACGTCGCGCTTCACGGCGCCCTTCGCCTGGTCGAGCTCGACCTGCGAGGGTACTTTGCCGCCCGAGATGCGAAACACATTCTCGAGCCGGGCGAGCTGGGCGCGGTCTACGTCGAGCGTCGCGGCCGACTGCGCGACCTGCGCCCGCGCGACGTTGAGATTGGCCTCGGCCTGCTTGATCTGGTCCTCAATCACATCGGTGTTGATGAGCGCGATGACCTGCCCTTTCGCGACCCGGTCGTTCACATCGACATAGATGTGGTCGATCTTGCCCGAGACTTCCGAGCCGACCTCGACCTGGTTCGTCGGGCGCAGATTGCCCGTCGCCGTCACGCTCAGCACAAGCGACTTCTGGACGACCGCCTCGCTGATATATTTCGCCTCGCCGCTCCCGCGCGAACAGGTCGCGACACCGAGGAGGATGACGAGAAAGAGGATGGCGGGCAGCCAGTATTTCATCGTCCGGCGCCAGCGCGGGACGGGAGTCGCCCCGAGAAATTCGTCGAGCGCCGGAGCGGCCGTGTCGGTCATGTCAGTTTCCTTCCGGCGTCGCCGCGCCCGGGATGATGGTTTCGCCGTCCCAGCCGCCACCCAGCGCCTGGTTGAGCGAGATGAAGGCACTGGCGCGTTCGGCCTCGCTCGCGGCGAGCGCGTTGCGCGCGCTCAGCAGCTGGCTTTCGGCCGACAGCAGCGTCTGGAAATCGATCAAGCCTGTCTGATACTGGTTTCGCGCGAGGAGCGCCGCATTGCTCGCGGCATCGAGTGCCACGGCATTCAGGGCGACCCGCTCGCGCGCCGCGCGAAGGGCAACAAGGCCGCCTTCGACATCCTCGAGCGCGACCAGTATCGATTTTTCCCAGGTCGCCAGCGCGCCTTGCGCGGCCGCCTCGGCGCTCGCGACACCGGCCCGTGCACGGCCGCCATCGAAAATCAGCTGACTGACGCCCGCGAACAGCCCGCCGGTGATCACGTCGAAGAGATTGCCGATGCCGCGCGATGCGGTGCCGACATTCCCGGTCAGGCGCACGAGGGGCAGCAACTGCGCGCGGGCGATGCCGATCCGCGCTGTCGCCCCAAGCAGCGTCGCCTCGGCCTGGCGAACGTCGGGACGGGCGCGGAGGACCGCCGAAGGCACTTCGATTCCCGCGAGATCGGGCGGAACCGGAATGCCCGCGGCGTCGGCCTCTATCGCTGCGCGAACAGGTCCCGGCGCTTCGCCGATGAGGGTCGAGATGCTGTTCGCGGTCTGCGCCAGATCGCGTTCGAGCGCGGGAATGCTTGCAGCAGTCTGCGCGCGCTGCGCGATCGCCTGCTCGACGTCGAGGCTCGAGACGAGGCCTGCTTGCCGCCGCCAGCGGGCGATCTGGAGATTCTCGTCCTGATTGGCGAGCGTCTCGCGGCCGATGCGGAGCTGGACCGCGATCGCGCGCGCCGATACCACCGACCGCGCGACCTGGCCGGCGATCAGCCGCTGCAGATCGGCGAGGCCGTAGCCCGCGGCAGCGAGATCGGCGCGCGAGGCCGCGACATCCCCGCCGATGCGGCCGAAGAGATCGATCTCCCAGGATGCGTCGGCGCCGAGCGAGAATTGGAGCCGGTCGTCCGCAAGATCGCCGACATCGCGGCGCACGCCGCCCGAACCGCTCAGCTGAGGAAAATAGCCCGCGCGTGCGGAGCGGAGACCGGCCCTCGCCTGCGCGACGCGGGCGGCCGCCTGCGCGAGATCGCGATTGGCCGACAGGGCGCGGCCGACATATCGGTCGACGAGCGGGTCGCGAAGCTGTTCCCAATAGGGCCCGGGCCGCGCAGGCGGCAGGCCGTCGGCGCCCGACCAGCGCTCGGGCACGGCGATCGCGGGAGCGAATTCCCCGCCAGAGGTAGCGGCGCACCCGCCAAGCAGGTTCGCGCATATCGCAACAAACAGCGCCTTGCGTCCCCTCGACTTCATCTATCCCCCAGAAATTCGTAGCTCGCCCGAACTGCTAGGCAAGTTTGGCGATGCTGACCACAGAATGATTCCATTGGCAAGTATTTCTGAACTCATCAGTTCATTTATATCGTAGGGGAGTCACTCGCCCCCGAAGCCGGTGCGTTACTTCGCCGACTTCGCGGTTCGGCTCGGCAGAGGCCTGACTGGCGATCACCCGCAATCTGCTCGGCGCAAGGTCCGCGCGGTCGCCGCCGACGTCTGTGAAACGCGGAACAGCTGCCGCTACCGCTGGCCGACTCACATCTTCGAAATCCCGGCCGTGAATATCTTCGCGACTGTTCGCGCGTGCAACGCATGGTCGTCAGCGCCCGGCAGCGGGAGGCAGAAGGTCACGCTGCGGTTCCATTCGGCAATGATCATGGCGATGAATATTTTCGCCAGCGCTTCGCCGTCCTCATGGCCCAGCTTTTCGAGATACTCGGCAAGGGGGCGCACGAACTGGCGATGCTGGTTCTCCAGACCTGCAGCCGCAAGTTCCGGGATCTCACTGCCGTCGCGCATCACCAGCCGCGCGAACCGCAGGCCCGTCGGCTCGGAAATGGCGGTGAGCATCTTGACCGCGAACAGCTCGAGCGTCCGCTCGGTGGTTTCGCCCTCGACGAGGGCGGGCTCCGTCATGCCGCCCGAGATCGATTCAAGGCAGATGCCGAACAGCGTTGCCTTGTCCTCGAAGAGATTGAAGACGGTGCGGGTCGACACCTCCGCTTTTTCGGCGACGCTCCGGATCGACACATCGGCGTAGCCTTGCAGGAGAAACAGGTCACGCGCAGCCTCGAGGATGCGCCGCCGCTTGTCCGCAGCCTGCGATTGGGTCGGCCGGCCCGGGCGCGGCTTTCGCTCGCTTGTCGTCAAAAGATTCTCCATCCCGCTTGTTATTTACACCCATCGATGTAATTAAACGCTATACCGATTCGGCAACGCTGCCAAGTGCTGCGCCAGCCGGATGAAGCGCAAGGGAGAGTTGCATGTCCGAGAAACCGTCCGATCGGCTCGATGCCGTCATCGATTCGCTCGACCCCGTCATGGCGCTCATGGCGCTGATCCAGATCGGCGGAGACAGGAGGCTGCTCGACCGCTACTGGAACGATCTCGACGGCCGGCAGGAAAATGTCGTCGAAGCCTTCCGTGACATCGACGCGCGTGACGCCAAACAGCCCGTCGATCCCGCGATCGCGGAAGAAATTCGCAGCGCGCTGCGCGCCGCCGTGAAATCGGGACGGGCGCCGGTGATGCCCCGGCTCGATATGCCGATGTTCCGCCGTATGGCGCGGCTGCTGCTGGGGAGCGACCTTCCCGAAATGTCGATCGACGTTGCCTTCCAGCATGCGGGCTTCACCACCGACACGCGCGTTCGCCAGCCCGCGCAAGTGCCGCCTGCGGACTTCAAGGTTCTGGTCGTCGGCGCAGGCATGATGGGCATCAACGCCGCGGTGAAGCTGCAGCAGGCGGGGTTCGACTTCGAGGTTCTGGAAGCTCTCGATACGGTCGGCGGCAACTGGCTGACCAACACCTATCCCGGCGCCGCGGTCGACACGCCGAGCCGGGTCTATTCCTTTTCGTTCGAGCCGAACGCGTCCTGGACGCAATATTATCCGCGCGGCCCCGAGTTTCTCGCCTATCTTCGCAAGGTCACAGACAATCATGGTCTCTGGGACCGCATCCGTTTCGGGACGAGGGTCGAAGGCGCCGAGTGGGACGAGGCCCGGAACATCTGGGTGGTCAAGGTCTTGCGGGACGGCCAGCCCGAACGGCTCGAGTGCAACATGCTCGTCATGGCGGTCGGTCCGAACAACAACCCCAATTATCCCAAGGTGGACAATCTCGAGGCCTTCCAGGGACCGGTCATCCACTCCGCCGCGTGGGACGCCTCGGTCGATCTTGCCGGCAAGAAGGTGGTGCTCGTCGGCACCGGCTGTTCGGGAGTGCAGGTCGCGACCGCGATCGCTGACGAGGTCGAGGAACTGGTCATCATCCAGCGCCAGCCCGAGCATATCATTCCCAACCCCCAGGCGCACGCAAAGGTCGATCCGATCGAGATCACCGCGATGGAGCTCATCCCCTTCGTCAAGAACTGGAAGCGCCTCCAAAGTCTCGAAAGCCAGATGGGCGACATGCACGGCATGGTGATGAAGGACGAGGAATATGCGGCACGAACCGGCGGGTTCGGCCCGATCAATGACGGTATGCGAATGTATGCCGAAGGCTATCTGAAGAGCCACTTTCCGGACGATCCCGCGATGGTCGATCTGCTCACCCCCACCTATCCGGTGTTCGCAAAGCGCCCGATCCTTGACTGCGGCTTCTACGACACGCTCAAAAAGCCGAACGTCTCGATCGTGCGAGGGTCGCTCGCCGCCGCCGAAAGCGACGCGGTCATCCTCGATGACGGAACGCGCATCGAATGCGACGTCCTTCTTCTATCGACGGGCTATAACCTGCATTTCGGACGCCAGTTCGACATTCGCGGCAAGGGCGGCACGACGCTCGCCGAGGCGTTCGATCCGCATCCCTTCAGCTATGAGGGCATGCTGATCACGGGGTTCCCCAACTTCGTCTTCATGGGCGCGCCCTACAGCTATCTCGTCGCCAACCATGCGGTCGTGAGCGAGCAGCAGGTTCATTATACCGTCGAGCTCCTGCAATGGATGGTCGACGACAATCTTGCCGCGATCGACGTCACCCCCGAGGCAACCCGGGCTTTCGTCGACGACGTCGATGCCGAGCTCGCCAGGACCGCCTGGGTGCAATGCGGCACCGCCCATGGCTATTACCGCGATGTCGGGACGAAGGGCGAGAAGAAGGTCATCCTTGCCATTCCGCGCCATAACTCGCGCATCTGGCACGAGCTTCGCGAGCCCCGCACGGAAGATTTCGCCGTCATCCCCCGCACAGACGGCGCGCCGCCGGCGCCGCTCGAAATGACCATGCTCACGATCTGAGCGAGACCAGCGCTGTATTCCAGGGAGTAACAAGCAATGACCGATCCCCGTCCGACCGGATTCAATTTCGGTACGCAATACATCTTCGCGAAGACCTTTGTTCACGATCTCGACGCGATGGCGAAATTCTACGAGCATGTGCTCGGCGTGATCCCCTTCGGCCGCCACCAGGACAGGATGTTCGGGCGCGAGATCGACGAGATCACCTATCAGTCGAGCTATCCGGGCGGCCCCGCGCTGACCTTGATCAAATATCTCGACTCCGCAGGGCCTACGGCGGGCGAAGCCGTTCAGGGCTTCATGACCGAGGATCTCGAGGCGCTGGTCGCGCGCGCGATCGAGGCTGGAGGCAGCGTGCCCGATCCCATCAGGGAGGTGCCGGGTTTCGGCATCAAGGTCGCCTTCGTGCTCGACCCCGAAGGTCATGTGAACGAAGTCATTCAGCTGAACAACTGATCAGCAGATGGAAGCGCCGCGGCGATCGGCCCCGGCCCGGCAGCGAGAGGAAGATCGAGATGGCAATCGGCGATGCAGTCCAGATGGAAGATTATACGGCGAACGCGGCGCCGGTCGTAAAAAATGTCCCGGTGGACTTTGACGGTCCGCTGCCGCGTCCGACGCGCGATATGGACGAGGTCAAAGCCGACCTCGACCGGGCGGGCTATGCGATCCTCGCCGATGTGCTGAGCCCCGAAGAGGTGGCGGACGCGCGGCAGGTGCTGATCAGCGAGATCGCGCGCGAGGAAGCGATCGATGTCAACCGGGTGAGCCGCTTCTTCACCGATCCCGACGACAAGAATCGCCGCCTCAGCCGGCTCCCCAACCGCCACCGCTGGTTCCGTGATTTTCTCGAGCATCCCGTCGCGCTCGAACTCACCAAATATATCCTCGGCCCCACGTTGCTGGGGGAAAGCTACCTCGTCCACAGCTATGGCGCGAACCTCACCCGTCCCGGCAGCGCCGCGCAGTTCGTCCACCTCGACCGCGGCATGGATTTTCGCCACCAGACGAAGCCGCTGCAATCGCGCTTCATCTGGTGCCTCGATCCCTTCGACGCCGAAAATGGCGCGACCCGGGTGGTACCCGGAAGCCATTTGTGGAACGAGCGCGTCGACATGACCGGCGGCACCTACTATGAGACGGTGCCCGCCGAGGCGCCGCCCGGATCGCTGATCGTCTACAGCGACATGCTGCTGCACGGCACGGGTGCCAATCTGTCCGCGGACCGCGAACGTGCGGGCGTTATCGTCGGATATTGTCCGCCCTGGTGCCGTCCGATGATCAACTTCCCGCTGGTTCTGGATCCCGAGGTCATGGCGGATGCATCGGTCACGCTGAGGCAACTCCTCGGCTACAGTTCGGTATCGATCGGCTTCGATGAGCAATGGGAATCGGCGCCCGCCGAGCTGCGCGCACTCTGCGTTCCGGCGACCCTTGGCTACTGAACCGGAGGTCCGCGATGTTCCGCAAGCAAGGCCCCGACCACCGGCGCGATCGTCTCCGGTCTGACCGGTCGGCGATCAGGGCCAGACGCACGACAGGTGAAAGGTTACACCCGATGCCGACCGGACAAACGACAAGCTGCGAGGCATTTGCCGCGCCAAGCCGCCGGGCAGCCGCCCGATGAACGCGATCGAGGAACGCGATATCGTCGTGATCGGCGCAGGCTTTTCGGGCCTCTATGCGCTCCATCGCTTCCGCTCGCGCGACATCATCTGCTTCGAGGCGGGCGCCGGCGTCGGGGGTACCTGGTATTGGAACCGCTATCCCGGCGCGCGCGTCGATATCCCGAGCATGGAATATAGCTACAGCTTCGATGAGGAGCTGCAGCAGCAATGGTCCTGGCCCGAGATGTTCTCGGCGCAGCCCGACCTCGAACGCTATGTCAATCATGTCGCCGACCGGTTCGAATTGCGCGACCGGATCAGGCTGTCGACGAGGGTCGAGCGGATGCGCTTCGACGAGCGCACAAATCGCTGGCACGTGCACACCGACAAGGGCGACCATGTCGTGTGCCGATATGTGATCGCCGCGACGGGCGCGCTGTCGGCCCCCAATGCGCCGCCCTGGCCGGGACGCGAACTTTTCAAGGGCGAGCTCCTCCACACCACCGAATGGCCGCGCGGCGGCGTCGACCTCAAGGGCAAGCGCATCGGGCAGATCGGCACCGGATCGACCGGGATCCAGCTTGCACCGATCCTCGCCGAAGAGGCGGCGCACCTGACAATCTTCCAGCGCACGCCCGCCTACAGCATCCCCTCGGGCAATCGCCCGATGGACCCGGACCATGAGCGCGAGTGGAAGGAGAATTACGCCGAGCGCCGCCGCTTCATGATGCAGACGACGGGTGCCTCGATGGCCCGGCCCTCCGACGTGGCCAGCACCGAGCTCGACGCCGACGCCCAGCGCGAAGCCCTCGAGGAGGCCTGGCGCTCGCAAAGCGCCTTCCAGTTGCTCCTGACCTTCAACGACATTCTCACCAGCAAGGACGCCAATGATCTCGTCAGCGCGTTCGCGCGCTCGAAGATCCGCGAAATCGTGAAGGATCCGGCGACCGCCGAACGGCTCTGCCCGACCTATCCGATCGGCGCGAAGCGGCTGTGCATCGACAATGGCTATTTCGAGACCTTCAACCGCGACAATGTCTCACTGATCGATGTCCGCGAGGCGCCGATCATCGGCTTCACCGAGAAGGGCCTCAGAACGAGCGATGCTGAATATGAGCTCGATGTGATCGTCATGGCGACGGGCTTCGATGCGATCACCGGCGCGCTCGCGCGGATCGATATCGAAGGGCTCGGCGGGCAAACGCTCGCCGACAAATGGGCCGAAGGGCCGACGGCCTGGCTCGGCCTGATGGCCGCGGGCTTTCCCAACCTCCTCATGATTCACGGTCCGCTGACGCCCGGGGCGCAGGCGCAGATGCTGTCGACTGGCGAATGGCAGGTCGATTTCGCGGCAGACCTGCTTGAGGCGCTCGAGCGCGATGGCCTCTCGCGCATCGATACCACGACGGAAGCCGAAACATGGTGGGCAGACGAGATCGAGGCGATGTCGCGCTACACGCTGCACCGTCTCGCGGACTCCTGGTACAACGCCGGGAATATTGCGGGCAAGAAAGGCGGGTTCATGATCTACGTCGGCGGTTTTCCCCGGTTCGCCCAGTTATGCAACGAGGCGGCCGACGATGATTTCAGGGGTTTCGTCCGGCGCTAGCCCTGGGCGGCTTTTGGCCCGCGGCCATCAACCGACCGGCTCCAGCGACGTCGCTTCCCGAGGGACCACGCGCTGACAAGCCGCTGAATATCGCAATCCGGAGCCGGGCGGAATCGCCACGCAAAGCAAAGGCCCGCGGTTCGCAAACAAACCGCGGGCCCTGCAAAGGATGATAGCGACGTGCCTTACTTCGGCAGTTTCGCGAAATCGGCGTCGATTGCGGCGAGCACTTCATCGGTGATCTCGGGCGCATAGGCCTGGATCGCCTTCAGCGTCATCGCGCGCGCCATGTCGACCTGGTCATTGGTGGTCATGCCGGGGATATGCTTTTCGACGATCGCCTTCGCTGCGGGATCGTCGAGCAGCGTGCCGATTTCGGTCTCATCGGTGCTATATTTGGCGGCGGGGGCGGCGGCGGCCGACTTTTCAGCGGGCGCCGGCGCCTTTGCCGGTTCAGCGGCGCCAGCCGGCGCGGTCAGCGCGAACGCTGCGGCGGCGAGAACCGCGAATTTGGTAGGATAACGCATTTCAGATTCCTCTCCATCGGAAGGCCAAACCTTGCCCCGACTCCATATCGCACGCAGTCGTTCGAATTACAAGTGCTACCAGTCCGCGCGAGCCGCCATGACGATGTCGATGACCCGCTGCGCGAAGAGGGCCAGACCGTCGGGGGTGATATCGGCGTCCTGGATCTGACGCCCGGAAATCGACGACACGATCAGCTCGGCAACCGCGAGCGGGTCGCGGAGCGATGTCCCCTCACGCGCCGCCGCGCGCTCGATATCGCCGCGAATGAGCTCGACGATGTAGCGATAACCGCGATCGTGCATCGAGCGGGCTATCTCCGGAAAGCGGTCGCGCACCGAGAGGACCAGGCGCTGGATGCCGACGACGTCGGGCCGATGCAGCGATGTGGCAATCGTGCGGGCATGATGGCGCAGCCGCGTCTCGATATCGTCGGTCAGCAGATAGTCCTCGCCCGACGCCTCGTCCGACCATTGCCGGACCAGATCCTCGACCATCGCGATGAACAGCGCCTCCTTGGACGGGTGGCGAGCGTAGAGCGTTCCCTTCGAGATGCGCGCAGCGGACGCCACCTGCTCCATGGCCACGGCATCGAATCCGTCGGCAAGGAACATGGAGCGGGCGGTGTCGATCACGAGGCGGTCGAGCGCCTCGGCGCGCGCGACGCTCGGGCGACCGCGCTTGGGCTGATGGCTGGAAGCAGCTTTCGTCATGGGACTGCCTTCTTGCAGAGGCCCGGCGCGATCACAACACCCCGCCGCCCTCGCCCGCAATAAATCGAACGCTAGCGAGCGATATATTGACTCAAGAGCCCGCGGCGCATAGCGTCCCCATCGAGAAAAGGCGCAGCGCCGCCACGTCGGAGAGGATAAGAATTTGAAATCGAAACTCGCGAGCGCCGGTGCGCTCCTGCTCTCGCTGCCGCTCGCGGCACAGGCGCAAGATGCCCCCGATGCGGACGCGCGGGCCGAGAAGACGCTCGCCGAGATGACAGACGCCGAGAAGCGGCTGCTTCTCTACAGCCGCATGCTCGGCTTCGTGGCGATCGCCAAGCGCCCCGCCGACATCACGCTCGGCGCAGGCTATGTCGAGGGCGTGCCGCGGCTCGGCGTCCCGCCGCTCGTCGAGACCGACGCCAGCCTCGGCGTCTCCAACCTCATGGACATGCGCAAGGGCGATGTCGCGACCGCGCTTCCGTCGGGCCTCGCACTCGCCTCGACATGGAACCCCGACATTCTTCGCGATGGCGGGCGGATGATCGGCGGCGAGGCGCGCGCCAAGGGCTTCAACGTGATGCTCGTGGGCGGCGTCAATCTGGTGCGCGATCCGCGTGCGGGCCGGAATTTCGAATATCTCGGCGAGGATCCCCTCCTCGCCGGCACGCTGGTCGGCGCCCAGATCGAGGGGGTGCAGTCGAACAACATCATAGCGACGATCAAGCATTTCGCGCTCAACGATCAGGAGACGGGACGGTCGAGCGCGTCGGTCAACATGGACGAGGCGGCGATGCGCGAGAGCGACCTGCTCGCCTTCCAGCTCGGTATCGAGATTGGAAACCCGGGTTCGGTGATGTGCGCCTACAACCGCGTGAACAGCCAGTTCGCCTGCGAGAACCGCTTCCTCCTCACCGACGTGCTGCGCCGCGACTGGGGTTTCAAGGGCTATGTCATGTCCGACTGGGGCTCGGTGCATTCGACCGAGTCGATTCTCGCCGGTCTCGACCAGCAGTCGGGCGAGCAGCTCGACAAGAAGCGCTATTTCACCACCGAGCTCGACAAGGCGGTCGAAGAGGGCCGGATCGGACAGCCGGTCATCGACACGGCCGTGCGCCGGATCCTGCGCACCATCTACGCGCACCGTCTCGATACCGATCCCAACGCCGGCAAGCGTGCCATCGATTATGATGCGAACGGCAGGATCGCCGAGCGCGCCGCCGACGAAGGCATCGTCCTGCTGCGCAACGAGGGCGGCCTGCTGCCGCTCACGCGATCGGCAAAGACGATCCTGGTCGTCGGCGGCCATGGCGATCTCGGGGTCCTGTCGGGCGGCGGATCGAGCCAGGTCGGCCCGGTCGGCGGCTTCCGGA
>JAEWIL010000173.1 GCA_023387085.1 Pseudomonadota bacterium
CCCCCTCTCCGGCCTGTCCCCTCGAATGGCGCTCCCTGCGCCATCACCGGACCGGCAAGCTTCCCCGGGCTTGCCGGTCCTCCTGTCTCTATCCGGCACAGCGACACGATAAATCGAAGGTCGCTCATAAACGCGACGTTTACGACGTTGCCCTAAGACTCAACGCTCGAAATCCGCACGACGGGACCGCTTCCGTCAGGATAGGCCCATTTGAACAGGCGAGGATGAAGCGTTGAGCCAGTCGACCCAGCCCCAATCGCGCCCGTCGCAATTGCGCGGCACCGCCGAACTGCTCGACAATCTGGTTGCCTGCGAAGGCACCGGCGCGCACCCGCATCTCAAATCCGGCGCGTTGTCCAGCGGTCCGGATGCGATGCGTAATCTCGCCGACGCCGTCCATTTCCTCTGCCTGCTCCATGGCCGCTATCCGGGCGTGATCGACAGCGCGGCGCGCAAGGCGGTCGATCCTGCATCGCGCAAGTGGATGGAGCAAGCGGGGCAAGCCTTTGCCCACGAACGCGCCTTCCTGTCGAAGATCGCTGCCGCGGTCGGTCCGGTACCGAGCACGCAGGGTCAAGCGCAATGCGAGGCCGCGGTCGCGGCGCAGCGCCGCGCGCTCGACATGCTTGCGGAATCGGATCGCCAGGGCTGCGCTGTCGGCGCTGCCATCGCACTGACTCTCGACTGGCGGACGATCCGCGTTCTGCTCGACATCAGCGCACAGCGGCTCGACCTCGCGACGCCGCGTTGCACGCTCCCCGATCTTCGCGATACCGCGCGCGTCGCTGCGCAGGTTGCCGACAGTCCCGCGGTCGAACGCGCAATCGCCTTTGGCGCACAGCAGTTGATCGCCCAGCACAGCGGCCTGTGGGATCTCCTCGCTGCCCGCGCCGCCAGCCGCGCCCATAGCTGAATCGCTCGCGCTCTCGTCGTCGGGAGGGAGATTCGCTTGCACCCCCTGCCTCGCTGTGCCATTTCGCTTGACGTTCACGTTAAGGGAAAGAGCCGATGCGTTTCGATGGTACCAGCGCTTATATCGCCACCGACGACCTGAAGGTCGCGGTCAACGCCGCGACGATGCTGCGCCGGCCCCTGCTGGTGAAGGGCGAACCCGGCACCGGCAAGACCGTGCTCGCGGAAGAAATCTCCAAAGCATTCGACGCGCCGCTGATCACCTGGAACATCAAATCGACCACGAAGGCGCAGCAGGGCCTGTACGAATATGACGCGGTCGCCCGCTTGCGAGACGGCCAGCTCGGTGAGGAGCGCGTCCACGACATTCGCAACTATATCCGCAAGGGCAAGCTGTGGGAGGCGTTCACCAGCCCCAAGCTGCCCGTCCTGCTGATCGACGAGATCGACAAGGCCGACATCGAATTCCCGAACGACCTGCTGCAGGAACTCGATCGCATGGCGTTTCACGTCTACGAAACCGACGAAACGATCAGCGCGAAGGAACGCCCGATCGTCGTCATCACGTCGAACAACGAAAAGGAACTGCCCGACGCCTTCCTGCGCCGCTGTTTCTTCCATTATATCAAATTCCCCGACCGCGACACGATGGCCGAGATCGTCGAAGTGCATTTCCCGGGCATCCAGAAAACGCTGGTCAGCCGCGCGATGGATATCTTCTACGAAGTCCGCGACGTGCCGGGACTCAAAAAGAAGCCGTCGACCAGCGAGCTGATCGACTGGCTGAAGCTGCTGCTTGCCGAAGATATGCCGCTCGAGGTTCTGCAGAACCGCGACGTCGGCAAGGCGATCCCGCCGCTCCACGGGGCGCTGCTCAAGAATGAGCAGGATGTGATGCTGTTCGAGAAGCTTGCCTTCATGGCGCGGCGCCAGGGCGCGTGACACGCTATAGCGGCCGTTGCGCCTGCGGCGCGGTGACGCTTCATATCGACAGTGAACCATTTGCCGTGCGCCAGTGCTGGTGCCGCCGCTGCCAGACGATCGCCGCCGGCGGACCGACGCACAATGCGATCTTTCCGGCCGACAGCATCGTCACCGAAGGTGTGACCGCCTCGGACAGCTACATCGCGGACAGCGGCAACACGCTCACCCGCTCGCACTGCCCCGCCTGCGGCACGCCGATCTTCGCCGCCTCGTCGGCGCGGCCGCAGATGCGTGCGGTGCGGCTGGGCGTGCTGGACCAGCCGCACGGACTGAAACCGACCGTAGCGATCTGGACAAGCGAAGCGCCGGACTCGGCGATCCTCGACCCGGCGATGGAACATTTTCCGGCGCAACCACCCGCGCCGGGTGTCCCGGTTCAAAGCTGATAGGCAACCTCGACATCGCCCCAGCGGCGCCCGTTGATCACCGCGGGCATATAGACGTTACGCACGGTGACGTAGTTGATCCCGTCGCCTTCCTGCCGATAGACCGTCATGAAGAAGGGCGCGGTGCTGCGCTTTGCCGCCGCGTCGGTCTCGTCATACAGGATGCGGCCATTGCGGCAGTGCGCCGTATCATGCTCGAGATCGCCGGTCGGCGCGCGCGAGCAGTCGGTGATGTGCGTCGGCAGAAAGCCGTTCATGTCGCCCGCCGACGACATCTTGATCTCGGGATGCTCGGCAACGATCTGGTCGAACAGCGGGCGCCAGTTGGCGTCGGCCCAATCGCACAGGCTAGTACGGAAGCGCTCGGGATTGGAGTTCGGAACGCGAACATAATCCGTGTCGAACAATTGCTCCATCGTCAGCGTACCGTCCGCGATCGCATCCTCGGCCAGCGCCACGAAGCGGTCGCGCACGCGTGAGGCCAGCTCGACGATCGCCGAATCCGCGGGACTGACGCCGGCCGAGATCACCGCGTTGAACATGCGGTTCGACACATGCTCCATCGACAGAATCGAATCGCGCGTGCCCTCGAGAATCGCGCTGTTTTCGCGCACCGACGTCACCACGCGGTCCATTGCCTCGCGTACCTTGGCGCCGTTCGCATGCACCATCGCGCTCGACTGCGCGATGCGGTCGCTCTGGTCGTCGAGCAGCGCGACGAGGTGCGTCGCGTCGTGCAGCGCATCGGTAATCGTCTCGAACTGCGCCTCGGCGCGGCTCGACTGTTCGACCCCCGACTGGATTTCGGTGACCAGCCCGCCCGCCTCGGCGGCGAGGCTGCCGATCGAGCGGCGGATTTCGTCGGTGGCACCGCGCGTGTTCTGCGCGAGCTTCTTCACCTCGGCGGCCACGACAGCGAAGGTCCGTCCGGCATCGCCGGCGCGTTCGGCCTCGATCGCCGCGTTGAGCGCGAGCATGTTGGTGGTCTTGGCGATCTGCTCGATCGACTGGCTGACCTGCTGCACCTGCTCCATCACCGCGGCAAAATTGGTCACATGTGCGCCAAGCCGCGCGACGAGATCGATGACCGACCGGAACTCGGTCACCGCGGTGTTCACACGCTCCGCGCCCGCGTCGAGCTGTTCGCATGCCCGCGCGGAGAGAAGCTTGGCCTCGTCGGTCGAATCGGCGATCTGGCGCTGGTCGTTCTCGAGGCCGACGACAAATTCCTCAAGCCGCCCGAGCTCGCCGATCTGGCGTTCCATCTGATCGGTCGCGCGCTTGATGCGCCCGGCCGCGTCGCTGCACCCCACGGCAAGCTCGCCGCAATCGCTCGCGACCGACTGGTCGAGAATCTGCGCCGCCGGGTTGATCGGATCGAATTTCATTGCGCACTCGCGTCCCTGAATGATCGCGAAGCTATGCCCAACATTGGTTAATGGGGCGTCAACAGGTGGCAGGTTGAGGAGGTCCCCCGTTGATCATCGATCCCATGAGCGCCGCCTGCAGGCTTGCGGCCGAGCCGAAGTGATGAAGAACATTTGGCGTGCGACATGCCGATCTCGTCGCCGATAAAGGCGGCCGCATTCGACACCTATCGCCACGCGACCAGGCAGATGACGCCGTTCCGACCTGGCTGAAGCGCAGTTTCGTCATGTGCGTGACGACGCTGCGGTTCCACTATGTGATCTTCCGCAACACGGCCGATCTGCTGCGCCAGGACGGCCTGAACGACTGGGCGACCTGGCGTTCGCTGCTGTCCTACCTCTACCGAAGGCCCGGAACGATGCGCTTGCTGCTGTCGGGTGTCTTCACCTATATTCGCCGGGGGTTTCATCCCTGGAACATCGATGACCGGCATCTGCTCGAGAAGGCGATCGCCATCCTGGATCAGACCGCAACGGCGAAGGACGCCGCATGAAAATGCAGCTTGTTATAATCGTCGGCGCAGCGGGCCTTATGGCACCGACCTCCGCGTCGGCCGCGGACATCACCGGTGTCTGGGCGACAGGAAGCGAAGGCGGACGGGTCGAGATCTACCACTGCGGCAGCGCCCTTTGCGGCAAGGTGATCGATGCGGCGCGCCTGCGCGCGAACCCCGATCTTCGCGATGTGCGCAATTCCGACACGAAGCTCAGACAGCGCCGGATCAAGGGCCTCGTCGTGTTGAATGGCTTCAAGGGCGGGCCGAACGAATGGAAAGGCGGGCCGGTTTATGATCCTGAAACCGGCGATGGAGCCTCGCGCGGCTATCTGAAGCTGCTGGCCGGCGGAAAACTCGAACTGAAAGGATGCGTCGCCTTTATCTGCCGCACGAAGGTCTGGACAAAGGTCGGCTGATCGAATCATTGGCCAATATCCTTGCGACGCAAGGGGCCGCTGCCGCACATCATGTTTGCGGCTCTTCGCATATGCGCAGAAGCTCGGGTTCGGGCTGAGGCGCTGCCAGCGACCGCGAACTGTCTCTCACGCCCGCAAACTGTCCCGCAGTTCGGAATCGGCGTCTGCGAGATTTTCGATCACGCGACCCAGCAACTGCCGGAGCATATCGACTTCCGCCCGGGAAAAATCGCGCGTCGCGCACGTCTGGATTTCTGCCGTCACAAGCAGCAATCGCGGCTCAAGAAACCGCGCGCGCGATGTCAGGTTGACCAGCATTTCCCGCCGGTCGCGAGGATTGACCCCGCGGCGGATCAAGCCCGCCTGCTCCAACGCTTTGAGGGTAACGGCCGTCGTGGCATCGCGCATCGCCAGCCGGCGGCTGAGATGACGCTGGCTGATCCCGTCCTCGCGCCAAAGCTGGCGCAGAAAAGTCCACTGGCCCGACGATATGCCATAGTCGCGGGTCCGCTGTTCGCGCAGCGCGGAAAAGGACCGGAAGATCATACGGGCGAGATAGCCGAGACTGTCGTCGAGATCCCAATGCCTTGTAGTGTCCCGCTGCATCGGCGCCCGGCTCCTTTACTTCGATACGATCCTATCGCGTCACCGCACCTGCGACCGCTTCGATCAATTCGCCCAGCAAGGTCCGATGGAGGGCATCGGCGAGATTGTCCTCTGCGTCGAAGGCGGTGTGGGCGTGCGGCACGCTAAGCTGTTCGGGCACGACAAGCGCGTGGACGCTCGTCAGAATTTGTCGAAGTTGCGACAGGCCGCGCAGACCCCCGAACGGGCTGGACGAGGCCGACAATAGCGCAAAGGGTTTACCGCGAAAGGCGCGATAGGCTTGCGGCCTCTCGCCCTCGCTGGGGCAGGAAATCCAGTCGAGCGCGTTCTTCAGCATCGCCGTGACCGAACCATTATGTTCGGGACTGGCGACGATGACCGCATCGTGCCGGCAAAACATCGTCTTGAGCGCAATGGCTTCCGGTACCGCATCGATCGACAGTGCATCGGCGCCGAGCAGCGGCAGGCGATAGTCGGAAAGCGACAGCCGCGTCGTGCCAAGCCCCAGGCTGCGCGCCGCCTGTGACGCGCAGCCGATCAGCTTTTCATTGAGCGAACCGCGACGGATGCCCCCCGCCAACAGCAAGAGCTCGGGCTGTGCCATCGCATTTCCCCATTTGCGTCAGAAATCGAGCGACAGTTGCAGCGTCACCGTTCGCGGCGCCGCAACCATCGCCATATGGCTGTCACCGCCGAAGGTCGGCGTGCTGAACCCTTGTGTCGTCGTCACCTTGTCGGTGAGATTCCGGCCGACGAGCGCCAGTTCCCATCGCCCGTCCTCGCGCCCGACAGCGATGCGGGCATCATATTTGGTGTAGGCAGGCTGCGAATTGAGCGGGTTCATGTCGGGCTGGAAGAAGGAGCGCGACTGGTAATTGGCCGATACGCGGGCGAGGGCATAGAGGCTCGACGACACCGGATATTTGCCTTCGATAAAGGCGTTTGCGGTCCATTCGGGTGCGCGCACAAGCCGCGTTCCCGCCAGATTGTTCGTCTGCGGCGTACAGGTGGCCGGCGCGTTGTATAGGCAGGCACCGCCCGGATAGTCCTTATAATGGGCGTCGAGGTAGCCCAAGCTGCCGCCGATCCGCCAATTGTCGCCGATCCCGATGTCGGTGTCGATCTCCACCCCTTGCGAGATCGCAGAAGCAGCGTTCCCGGTGATGAAAGCGGTCCCGTTATATTCCGACACCTGAAGGTCGGCAAAATGGGTACGGAACAATGCGACGTTGAGTTGGCCCTTGCCGTCCAGGAAGCGGAATTTCCCGCCGACTTCCCACGACCGCGCGCGTTCGGAGTCGAACTGGAAGCTCGCGAGGCCGTTCCGGATATTATAGAGCAGCAGCGCGTCGTTCGACACAAAGCCCCCGCCCTTCGTGCCCGTAGCATAGCTCAGATAGACATAGGCATCGCGGGTGAATTCATAGCGGGCGCGCAGCGAATAATCCCACAGATTCTCCTTGCGCGTTTCGGTGAGATCATAGGGGAGATAGGTCGGCGGAAAGACGCCGTTGCTGAACGACCGCGCGCGGCCGCGACGCTTTTCGTGCGAATAGCGCAGGCTGCCGCTGAGCATGATTTGCTCGCTCACCGGAACCTCGAGCGATGCAAAGGGCGACCAACTGCTGCCCTTCTGGTCGAACTGGCGCGTCGACAGCCCGTTCAACGGCAACGCGACGCCTGCGCTCGCCGCGTCGAACAGCGAGGCTTGCTGAACATGCAGGTCGGTATCGATATAGGTCAGACCCGCGATGAAGGCGCCGCCATCGCCGATCTCGCGCTGCGCGCGGACCTCCTGGAACAAGGAGCTCGACCGTTCGGTGATGTCGGATTCGAGGAAGGTCAGCGGTCCGTCATAATCGGAATTCACCCCGCCATCGAGATCCTGCCACGCGGTCACCGAGGTAAAGGTCCAGTCGCCGACGTCGAGGTTCATGGTCAGCTGCGCCATCGTCGTCTTCGTGTCGTCATATTCCGGATTGACCGTATAGGCGGCGCGGCGGAAGGACGGATATTCGGGGACGTCCTCCCCCGAATTGCGCACGGCGTTGCAGAGCGCGCACGACGCCCCGCCGATCGAGTTGAAGACCGTCGTTCCCCCGTCGATGCGGTTCGACGAATGTTCGACCTTCAGCAGCGCTTCGAAATTGTCCGTCGGCTCCCAAAGCAGTTGCCCGCGGACCGCTTCATAGCGCGAGCCGTTTTCCTTCTTGCCGCTGATCGTGTTCTGCATGAAATCGCCGATCGACCCGATGCGGCCCGTCAGGCGGGCGCTTAGCGTTTCGGAGAGCGGCCCCGATACGGCACCTTCGAGGTTCCATCCGCCATGCTCGACCTCGCCGCTCGCCCGGACGAAACCCTCGAACTCGCGCGTGGGGCGCCTGGTCACGACGCTGATCGCGCCGGCGTTGGTGTTCTTTCCGAACAGCGCGCCTTGCGGCCCGCGCACCACCTCGACACGCTGGACGTCGAGCAGCGGATTCTGGAACGCGCGCGCACGGCTCAGGTAGACGCCGTCGATAAACAGGCCGACCGATTGCTCGAACGACAAATTGCCGGTGCCGGCACCAAGGCCGCGCATCGTGATCGCGAAATTGCCGTTTGTGCGGTCGATCTGGAGGTTGGGTACGCTGTCCTGCACATCGTCGAACAGCAGGATGCCCTGCTTCTCGATCTGATCGCCGCTGACAACGGCAACCGAGATCGGCACTTCCTGCAGCGTCTGTTCGCGGCGTGTGGCAGTGACGATGATCGTCTGGTCGTCGCGCTCGGTCGCGCCATCGGGCGCGGCGTCTTGTGCAAAGGCGGGGGTTCCGATGGCGAGCGCCAGCACGCCACCGCAAAGCAATTTTCCGGTTCTCATAATCCCTCTCCCCAGGGTGATGTGGGTCAGACCAGTTTCAGCGTGTCATACTGGTCGGCCTGACCCGGATATTCGGCGCCCTTGTCCTCCCCGACCTCGGCCGCGATCAGCGCGTTGGTCTGGGCATTCAGGCGTTCGATGAGCGATTTATGGGCGTCGGGGTGCCAGGCGAGATTGTCGACCTCGTCGGGGTCCGCCACCGTGTCGTAAAGTTCAAGGTCGTTATAGGCGACGAGGTCGTCCCAGCGTCGCGGGATATGGTGCTGCGCCGGCGCGAAATAGCGCGCGAACTTGTAACGGCCGTCGTGGACGCCGCGATGCAGGCGCCGCAGCATCAGGTCGTTGTCGGGCAACGGCTTGACCTCGGCCACTCCGGGCGGAACGTCGGGCGCGTTCCAGCCATAACGCACCGCATAGTTGAAGAATACACCGGCCTTGTCGCGGCGTGTCCGCGCGGTCGTCGACGCAATGGCCGCCGACAGGTCGTGCCCGGCCAGCTTCGGCTGCATGTCGAGCCGGGCCGTTTCGTCGACCCCGGCGAGCGACAGCATCGTCGGCACAAGATCGACGGCGCTACCAAGCGCCTGGGTCGTGCGGCCGCCAGGAAGATCGGGGTGGACGACGATCATCGGCACGCCAACATCCTCCTTGTAGATCGTTCCGCCCTTCTGTCGCATCCGGTGCGCCCCGGCCCGCTCGCCGTGGTCGGAGGTGAAGATGATGATCGTGTTGTCGAGTTGGCCGGATGCGACGAGCGCGTCGAACACCGTTTGCATGTGGCGGTCGACATCGCGGATACAGTTGAAATAATAATTCTGGTTCCGCCGCCAGATCGCCTCGTCCTCGTGAAGCATCCGCCCATAAAAGGCTCCCGCGCTGGCGGTGATCGCGGCATGAGCCCGCGGCTTGCGCGAAAGGTCGTCGGCCTCGAAGCTGCGCGGCAGCGGGAAGTTCCAGTCGCGACCATAGATCGGATCGCCGGGCGCCGC
>JAEWIL010000167.1 GCA_023387085.1 Pseudomonadota bacterium
CCCCCCCGGGCCCCGCGGCGGGCCCGCGCGACCGATCCGTCGACCGGCGAGCGGCGGCACATCTCCGGCGACCTTCCGGTCGAGGCGCGGGTCGCGCTGACGCACGACATTCCTGCCTGGAAATTGCGCTGGGGCGGCAGCTATGCGTTCGCGCGGACCGAGACTGCTTTCAAGGTCGACGAGGTCGAGGCCGACCGGCTGGCCGGCCGGCTCGACCTGTTCGTCGAATATCACCCCGACGCGCGCTGGACGCTACGCCTGTTCGGGAAGAATCTGACCGACAGCCCGGCGACGCGAACGCGCGACATCTATGCGGGCATCCGCGGCGATAGCGCGCTGCGCTATCGCGAACTCCGGGTGCTACGCAGCGGTCCTTATGTCGGTATCACGGTGCAGCGCAGTTTTGGCGGTTAAGGCCTAGCCGCGCGGCGCGGCGAGCTTGGTAAAGGCGCTCCAACTGCATGCGGTCGCCTCGACCGAATTACCGCAGCCGGGAATCGGAAGGTAGCGACGGAACAAGGCATCGCGTGCTGCAACCGGTTCGAGGTTCCGGAGCTGGTCCATCGTCTGTGCGCGATAGAAGGCGCGGACATAGCGGTCGCCCTTGGCATTGCTGACGAGTTCGAACCCCAGCGCGCTGCCGGGCGGGACCTCGTCGGCGGGATAGCTCGGCACCCGCCAGTGCAGGTCGAAGAAACCGCCGACGTCAGCGACATTCGTGTCGTGACCGGCAAGCAGCGTCAGCCGCGCCGGGCTTTTTTCGCCGAGGGCAGCGACGATTTCGTTCACAATCGGCGCGGCTGCGGCGGCGGCAATATAGCCGGGACGGTTCGAATAGCTGAACTTGAGCGGATGGAAGCGCAGCAGCTGTTCGAGCTCCGCGCGGCTCACGCGGCCCCAGCCCACTTCGGACATCGGCTTGCCCTCTAGATATTCGAGCGCCAGCGTCTGGCTCGCAGTCGACGCAATATCGAGCGGGCCTTCCAGATCGGGACGATCGTGCGGCTGTGCGACCAGCCGCGTCGGCTCGGCGATCAGCGGGCATGCTGGCAGCGCGCAATTCAGCACTTTCGCCAGCAGCGTCAGTTCGCCGCGATAGCGCTCGGTCTCGGCGGCCAGTCCGCCCTCGGGCGCTTGTGCGAGCGCGGCGTCATACGCGCGCTTGCCGTCGAACGATGCGGGTCCGCCGTCCAGGCCGTGGAAGATCGCATCGTCGTCGGGCCCTGCCGGATGGGCGACCTCGGCGGCGCAGCCCGGCATAAACCCGGCGGCCCAGCTCTGCGCCGTATTGATCGTGCGTTCCTTGTAGCTCGCCTTGAAGACGATCGTGCCTGAGGCCGGGCAACCATCGGGAAACAGTCCGCGCGCGCCGAAATAGCTGCGGTCGGCCTCGCCTAGAAGCTTGACGCCGGCCGCGCCGTGCGGCGTCAGAAGTCCGAAGTCGACCGGCCAGTCGGGCCATTTTTCGTCCGAATAGCCCGGCGGCACGACCATAGCCTTGGTCGGCGGACGGACGCCGTGCCGCATCAGCATGACCACCTTTTCCAACTTCAGTGAATCGGGCGCGGCAGGTGAGGCATCGGCGCCCGGCGCGGGGGCGGCGCAAGCCGCGAGCAGCGCGGCGGACAAAAGCAGGATTGGCTTCACGGGCTCTCTCTCCGTTACAGAATAAAATTATCGATATTTTATAAAACAGAAAATATATTTCATCAATGCCATATGCCGATAAAATATGCGTGCCGCGAATGTCAGCCTAATGTCAGCGCGGATGTGGCAGGAAGGGCGTATGAAAAAGACAGTCCTCATTGCGGCCGCTGCGGCCGCTCTCGCCACCCCCGCCCTGACTCTCGCGAAGAGCGACAAGGATGACAAGGCCGACCAGCGCGCCGCCAGCGCGGCGCTAGCGCGCGGCGAAATCCTGTCGATCGCGCGCGTCCTGACGATCGCGACCGAGCGCGTCCCCGGCGACGTGCTCAAGGTCAAGCTGGAACGCGAATCTTTCGGCTTCAAATATGAGGTGAAAATCCTGACCGGCGGCGGCAGGGTGCGTGAGGTCGAAATCGACGCCCGGACCGGGCGGATACTCAAGATTGAGGATGATTGATGCGCGCTCTGGTGGTCGAGGACGATCCCGTCGTCGCTTCCGAAATCGTTCGCGGCATGACCGCCGCAGGGTTTGTCGTCGATCTGGCGAGTGACGGACAGCAGGCGTGGTTCAACGGCGATGTTGAGGATTATGACGTCGCGGTCGTCGACCTGGGTCTGCCCCGACTCGACGGCCTGTCGGTCATCCGGCGCTGGCGCGAGGCGGGGCGGGGCTTTCCGGTTCTGATCCTGTCGGCGCGCGGCGACTGGACCGACAAGGTCGCGGGGATCGAGGCCGGCGCCGACGATTATATGGCGAAGCCCTGGGCAATGGAGGAACTCGTGGCGCGCGTTCGCGGACTGCTTCGCCGCGCGGCGGGGCGATCCAGCCCGACGATCGAGGTCGGCCGGCTCCGGATCGACACGCACCGCATGTCCGCGACGCTCGACGGAGCGCTGGTCAGGCTGTCGCCGCTCGAATACCGTTTGCTCGATTATCTCGCGCATCATGCAGGCCGCGCGGTGCCCGCGACCGAGCTGTCCGATCATCTCTATGGCGACGCCGACGCCGAAAACGCCAATGCGATAGAGGCGCTGATCGCGCGGCTGCGGCGCAAGCTCGGCGCCGACACGATCCACACCCGGCGCGGCTTCGGCTATCTGCTGCCGGTGGCCGCCGCGTGAAGGACGGCTCGCTCCGGCTTCGCCTGATTGCCGGGGCCGGCGTCGCGATCGCGCTCGCACTGCTCGTCGCCTGGTTTGCGATGACCTGGCTGTTTAACGGCCATGTCGAGCGGCGCGTCGAGGACGAACTGCTGGTTCAGGTCCGGCCACTTCTTGCCGATCTGCAACTCGCGCAAGGTGTGCCGGTCGCGGGATCCGAACCCGCCGATCCGCGCTTTGCGGTCCCGGCGGGGGGCCTGTACTGGCAGGCGTCGACCGCCAGAGGCGCGATCCGCTCGATCTCTCTATGGGACAGCCGCCTGCCGCGCGCCGAGGCGCCGCCGTCCGACACTTGGCGCGTTCGCCGCGCCGCGGGTCCCTTCGGGCAACAGCTTCTCCTCATGGAACGTGCGATCCGCCTTCAGCCGCAGGAGCCCGCGGTGATCGTCCAGCTCGGCTATGATCTCGCGAAGCTGGCCCCGGCACAGCGCGAATTCGGGCGCGAGATGGCGCTGTTCCTCACGCTGCTGTGGACGGTGCTCGCGCTGGCGGCGTGGGCGCAGGTCGGGCTCGGATTGCGACCGCTGCGCCGTGTCGGGCAGGACGTCGAACGATTGCGCGGCGATGCCTCGGCGCGCCTCGGCGGTGCCTATCCGCGCGAACTCGCGCCGCTCGCCGGGTCGATCGATGCGCTCGCCGATGCGCGCGAAGCCGATCTCGTTCGCGCCCGGCGCCGCGCCGCCGACCTCGCGCACGGTCTGAAGACGCCGCTCGCCGCGCTCGCCGCGCAGAGCGCACGGGCACGAGAGAGCGGCGCGGCTGCCATCGCCGACGGCCTCGATTCGTGGGAGGCGGCGCGGCCCCGCCCC
>JAEWIL010000180.1 GCA_023387085.1 Pseudomonadota bacterium
AGCGTATGGAGCGAGGTGCCCATCATCCGCGCGCCGGCGCGCAATTCGGGGCGGTTGCACGCCGCGAGCGCATGATCCTTCAGGCAATGCCCATCCTCGAGCATCAGCATCTGCGCGGGATCGATCTGGTCAGCACTGACGATCGCGGGCAGGCTTTCGGCCTGCTCACCCGGGAAGGCGAAGAACAGCGCATCGTCGAACAATTTTTCGCTCTCCACGTCGCCGCAGGCGTAGGGGAGCGCCAGAAGGACGCAATCGACCGTGCCGTGATGGAGCGACTCGCACGCCTGCGCGCTCGGCTCCTCGCGCAGGAACAGTTTCAGCGACGGGCGTTCCTTGCGAAGCTGCGGAAGCAGGCCGGGGAGCAGAAAGGGCGCGATGGTCGGAATGACGCTCATGCGCAGTTCGCCGACGAGCGGCGCTGCGGCCGCTGCCGCCATGTCGGCCAGTTCCTCGGCTTCGCGCAGCACGCGGTGCGCCTTTTCGACGATCTTGTTGCCGAGCGCGGTGAAGCGGACGACGCGGCGGGTCCGTTCGACCAGCGTCTGGCCCAGCAGAGTCTCCAGTTCGCGGATGCCCGCGGAGAGCGTCGATTGCGTGACGTTGCAGGCATCGGCGGCGCGGCCGAAATGGCCATGCTCGTGGAGCGCGACCAGATATTGCATCTGCTTCAGCGAGGGCAGGTAATTTTGCATTGATCGGATATAGCCATGGCTGATCCGGTTTTGAACAATCTTGTCGATCAATATTCGTCGCCATTATGGTGGCGTTTGTTGCTGGCCTTGCGACCGCCATGATAACAGGGTTGCGGGCGGAGGGCGTATGGCGATTTCCAGATTTCTCATCGGCGGGCTCGCGAGCGCGCTTCTGCTGACGGGCGGCCTTTTCATGTGGAAGGGCTATAGCCAGATCGCCGAGGAAGAGGTGCTGCCCGAGCCACCGCCGGGTCTGCCCGCGATTCCCGTCGCGGGAGCGAACGCGCCGAAGCGCGGGCCGGCACCACCCGCGCTTCCCGCCGCGAAGGAGGCCTCGCGCGAGGAACGGCGCTTCAATCGCTTCGACCGCGACCGCAACGACCGGATCAGCCGCGTCGAGCTGATGTCGTCGCGCACCGCGGCGTTCCGCAAGCTCGACAAGGACGGCAATAATCTGCTGACCTTCGAGGAATGGGCGGCCGCCACCGGAGAACGCTTCGCGAAGGCCGACGCCGACCGGTCGGGCGATCTGACGCGAGCGGAGTTCGCGACGACCGCGCCGAAGCGGGTCGCAAAGCCCAAATGCGGCTGCTGACGGCGCTCAGACCGCCAGTTTCATCCATTCGGCCAGCGCGTGACCGGCGCGCTGCGTATAGCCAAGCTTGCGATCCTTCTTGCGGACATCTTCGGCGAGCGGCGGGAACAGGCCGAAATTGACGTTCATCGGCTGATAGCTCGCGGCGTCGGCGCCGCCGGTGATATGGCCGAGCAGCGCGCCGAGCGCGGTTTCGGGCGGCGGCGGTGGCAGGTTCCGTCCGCCAAGTTCAGCGATCGCGAAGCGGGCAGCGATCAGGCCGATCGCGGCGCTTTCGACATAGCCTTCGCAGCCGGTGATCTGTCCCGCGAAGCGGATATGCGGCGCCGATTTCAGGCGAAGCTGCGCGTCGAGCAATTCGGGCGAACGGATGAAGCTGTTGCGATGGAGTCCGCCGAGGCGCGCAAATTCGGCCCTTTCCAGCCCCGGGATGGTGCGAAACAGCTCGACCTGCGCCGCGTGCTTCAGCTTGGTCTGGAAACCCACCATGTTCCACAGCGTGCCGAGCGCATTGTCCTGGCGGAGCTGGACGACCGCATAGGGCCAGCGCCCGGTGCGCGGATTGTCGAGCCCGACGCCCTTCATCGGACCGAAGCGCAGGGTTTCGGGGCCGCGTTCGGCCATCACCTCGATCGGCATGCAGCCTTCGAAATAGGGGGTGTCCTTTTCCCAGTCCTTGAAGTCGGTCTTTTCACCGTCCAGCAACCCCTGAACGAAAGCATGATACTGCTCCTTGTCCATCGGGCAGTTGATATAATCCTTTCCGTCGCCGATCGGCCCGACCTTGTCCCAGCGGCTCGCCATCCACGCGATGTCCATGTCGATGCTGTCGCGGTAGACGATAGGTGCGATCGCGTCGAAAAAGGCAAGCGCGTCCTTGCCGGTCGCGTTGCCGATGCTCTCCGCGAGGCCCGCAGCGGTGAGCGGCCCGGTCGCGACGATGGTCAGGCCCTCGGCGGGCAATGTATCGACGCGCTCGCGGACGACGGTCACGTTCGGATGGGACGACAGCGCCTGCGTCACGCCGCCCGAAAACAGGTCACGGTCGACCGCGAGCGCCGAGCCTGCCGGAACCTTCGTCGCATCGGCTTCGCGCATGACGAGCGAACCCAGCGTTCGCATTTCGCGGTGCAGCAGGCCGACGGCATTGCTGTCGCCGTCGTCGCTGCGAAAACTGTTCGAGCACACCATTTCGGCGAGCGTGTCGCCCTGATGCGCCGGCGTCATGTCGCCGCCTCCGCGCATTTCGGACAGGCGAACGCGATAGCCGGCCTCGGCGAGCTGCCATGCGGCTTCGGAGCCCGCGAGCCCGCCGCCGATGATGTGAATGTCGTGACCCATTACGCTATCCGTTGACTTGTGCCTTATCGGCCGCGCAGTAGGCGGGTTGCGACCAAGATGCAAAGGGGCGGACGATGGGCGAAGCGGGTTGGGACCGGGCGCGGTGGTTGTGGTGGCTCGCACTGCTCGGCGGAATCAGTTTCTTTGCGGCCGTGCTCCAGCGGCTCGACGGTCCGGCGATCTGGGCGTGGAAGACAAGCGGCGTCGGCTTGCTCGCCCTCTGGGCGGCGGCCAATGCGCGCGAGAAGAACGGCTGGCTGTTCGCGGCGGTGCTGGGCTTCGGCGCGCTCGGCGATTATTTGCTCGACGCAAAGGGGCTGATCGCGGGCGCCGCGGCATTCGCGGCCGGGCATCTGATCGCGATCACCCTCTACCTTCTCAACCGCCGCGCGCGGGTGACGCCATCGCAGCGCCTGCTCGGCTGGCTGACGATGCCCGCGACGCTGGCGATCGTCTGGGGCATGCTGAGCCCGCAACCCGGATGGTGGCATGCCGCGGTCTATTCGCTGTTCGTCGCCGCGATGGCCGCTGCCGCATGGACCAGCCGCTTCCCGCGCTATCGCACCGGAATCGGCGCGATGATGTTCCTCGCCAGCGACCTGTTCATCTTTGCGGGCGAGGGCGGAGTGCTGTCGAAGGACCTCACGATGTGGCTCGTCTGGCCGCTCTATTTCGGCGGGCAGGCGATGATCGCTCGGGGCGTGGTCGGCACGCTGGCGAAAGATACCCGGCGCTGATCAAGAGGGCGGCGCGGCTTCCCCGACAAGCAGGGCTTCGATATCCGAAATCGGCCGGTCGGTCATTTCCTTGACATGCTCGCCAAGAAGGCGCGCGCTGACCTCCTTGTGCCATAGCGGACGCAGCTCGCCCATGGTGCGCGCGGGTGCGATCACGACCAGCGCGTCGAATTGCGATGCCAGCGCCATCGCGTTGATCTTGTCGGCGAGATCGCGTGCGAAACGGTCTTCCTCCTGCTGGTGAAAGTCGGGCTCGCCCATCGTGCCACCGGGCAGCCCCGTGCCGGCGGGGGCGGGTGACTGCCCTGACGGCGCAGTCTTGATGTCGCTATCCTTGCGATCCTCGCGTTCCCGGTGCGAGGCGGTCCGCAAATCGATCTGCTGCCCGTCGCCCCGATTGCGCAGGAACAGCGCCTTGCGACCGTCGGCGACGAGTATGAGCGTATTATGGGGGAGGGTCATGATCTTGCTCCTTCTGACCGGAGCAACGCATGGGCCGATCCCGAAGTTTCGCTACCCGTCCCACGCCGCGATCGTCGTGCGGTGGAGTAGCCGGTCATGCCCGTCATAGCCGCCGGTTGCGCGGTGGAGGACCGAGCGATTGTCCCACATGACGAGCATGTCAGGCTCCCATCGATGGCTGTACCGGAATTCCTCGCGGCCCTGCCACTCGATCAGCTCATAGAGTAAAGGCAGGGCTTCGCTGTCGTCGAGCCCGTCGAAACCGATGATATAGCCCGCGCATCCGAACAGACCCGGTCGGCCGGTCTCGGGATGGTTGCGGACAAGGGGGTGACGTTGCGTATCGAGCGCCTCGTCGCCCGACCGGATATCCATGCTACGATCCTTGTCGTTCGCGCCGTACATGCCCGTCGGCGCATAGCCGTTGCGCGCGCTGTGGATCGCCTGCAACCCCTCGACGCGGGCGCGCAGATCGGCGGGCATCGCATCGAGCGCGGCATGCTGGTTCGAAAAGTCGGTGTTGCCGCCGACGGGCGGGATCGTGATCCCGAACAGGCAAGTGCCGGCAGGCGGACGCGCCTGAAAACTCCAGTCGCTGTGCCAGTTTTCGGCGAACAGCGGCGCCGTTTCGTCGGCCCTGCGTTTCACGGCGATAATATGGTCGTGGCCGGGGATCGGGCGGATGAACGGGTCGTCGCCGAAACCGCCGAAATAGCCGGTGAAGCGTTCGAGATCGTCTTCGTCCATCTTTTGGTCGGGAAAGGCAAGGACATGATGGTCGAGCCATGCCGCGCGGATCTCGGCCACGGTGTCGGGATCGAGCGGCCGCGTCAGATCGACGCCTGTCACGCGAGCGCCGCACGCCTGACCGCTGGGTGTGATGGTGAGGGTCATGCACAGATGCTGCGCCCGTTGCATGACGAGGTCAATTGCGATGACTGTTTTCGGCCGATAGTTACCATAGCCTCCCCGCTTGCGGGGAGGGGGACCGCCGCGAAGCGGTGGTGGAGGGGGCTGTCCGCAGACGCAACCGTTGCATTGCGCGGCGAACCCCCTTCCACCGTCCTGCACCGCCGGCTTGCTCTGCAAGCCGACTTCGCGGCTGCGACCTGCCCCCGGCAGGCCGCTTGATCGCCGCGCCGTCCCCCTCC
>JAEWIL010000187.1 GCA_023387085.1 Pseudomonadota bacterium
GCGTATAGGTGACGCCCGCGACGGTATAGGGATCGCCGAGCTTGACCGGCGTATCGGCTGCCATGTCCGCGGCGAGAGCGGGCGTCGGGCCCGGCGCGGGGCCGCCTTCGCGCTTTCCGTCAGCAACCCCGCAGGCCGAAAGCAGCAACGCCCCCCCTGCGACCAGCATTCCCTCCCTAACGATCGATTTCATCCGCCAGCAACCCCACAGACAATGCGTAAAAATTGGAACAATTATAGTCCAATATCGCACGATAGTTACCGGTCAGCAAATAAGCGGTCTTTCCGGGACCGTCGGGTTCGAGCAGCGTCGCCTGAATCTGTCCGTCGGGCCAGCGTCCGTTCAGCGTCTGAAAGCCATCGGCACGCCATTCGGCCATCGAACGCCAACGGCTGTAGCGCGCGAACACGCGCGGGCAGCGCGTCGGCTCCAGCCGGCTCGCCATCGCCGCGCGGTTGAAGCCTGCGGGCACCTGCACCGCGACACCCCAGGGCTGCCCGGCCCGCCAGCCGGCGCGGCGAAGATAGGCGCCGATCGATTCGATCGCGTCGGCCTCGCTCGACCAGATGCGCGCGACGCCGTCGCCGTCGCCGTCCTCGGCGACCTGCAGATAGACCGACGGCAGGAACTGCGGATAGCCGAACGCGCCCGCCCAGCTGCCTTTCAGCACATCGCGTGGAACCCCCTTTTGCACCATCTCCAGTGTCGCGAGGAATTCGGGCTCGAACAGGCTGCGGCGGCGCCCTTCATAGGCCAGCGTCGCGAGCGCTTCGGGCAGATCGAAATTCCCGGTGACCGCGCCATAGGCCGTCTCGTGCCCGAAGATTGCGATCATGATGCTCGTCGGAACGCCCGTGCGCTGTTCGATACGCGACAACAGCGGCAACAGCCGGTCGTGAACGCGGCGCCCGCCGTTAATGCGCGCGGCATCGACATGCTTCGCCTTATAGGGCGCGAAGGCAGGAATGGGCGTGTTGGGGCTCGGCGGCGCACCCAGATTGTCGCGGTCGAGCGCGACGACGCGAGGATTATAGTTCAGTCCGGCGGTAACGCGATCGAAGGTCGCCCGCGACACGCCGCGCGCCTGCGCCTTGGGCCACAACGACTGGACATAGGCATCGAATCCGCCGTCGCTCTGCGCGTAAACCGGTCCCGATATCGCCATCGACCAGGCCGACAACGCAAAACCCACCCAATTGGAAATATGTCGGATTCTGAAATTTCTGGCGTTCATCATGTCCCCACCCATAGAGGCGCATTGAAACAGATGCACGTCGCTTCGCCATCCGCTGCGAGACGGGTCGAGTCATATGCGCGGCGAACCGAGCGGGCGATCTTTTGCTTGCCGCGCGTATCGCGCACGCTATGGCGGCGGCGAAGGACAGGTGGCCGAGTGGTTTAAGGCAGCGGTCTTGAAAACCGCCGTGGGTGCAAGCTCACCGTGGGTTCGAATCCCACCCTGTCCGCCAGGTTTCAATCCCACTCTTTCCCGAACCGTCTCCGAAACCCCAGCTTGGCTGCGGGTTTGAGATGCGATTCGTATCCCTGTGCGTCCCACATGGTCCAGGCCGACATTTTTGCCAATGTGGGAACAAATTTTATGATCAGAGGGATGAAAAGCACTTCGAACGGGCTCTCGAAGCCCAAGGAAAAACAGCGGCGCGTGAGTCTCGGCGACGGCCTCATGCGCCTTGAACGGCCGGGAGGCACCAGCAGCTGGGTGTGCCGGGTCCAGAGCGACGGCGTGCGCCGCGACTTCGGCCTTGGTAGTTGCCAGAAGGTCAGTCTGGCCCAAGCGCGCGAGATGACGCAGGAAATTCGCAGCCAGATCGAGACGGGCGTCGACCCGCAAATTGAGCGGCGCAAGCGACGGGCGGTGCCGACCTTCAAGGACGCCGCCGTCACAACCTACGAGATACACTCGAAGACATGGCGCAACGGCAAACATCACGCACAATGGATGCGAACGATGGAGCTTTATGCCTTCCCGCACATCGGGAAGTTCAAGGTTGACCAAATTACCGGCCCGATGATCCGCGACCTGCTCGCTGAAATCTGGCTCGCGAAGCCCGAGACGGCGCGCCGTGTCCGTCAGCGCGTCGGCGCCGTGCTCGACTGGGCCTATGCCTCGGGCTACCGGGAAACCGACGCGCCGATGCGAGCCATCACGAAAGGCCTGCCGCGCCAGCCTCGCCGGGACAATCATTTCGCGGCCATGCCCTATGAAGATGTGCCTGCCTTCGTCCAGCGCCTGCGAGAGCGGGAATCGTTCAGCCGCCTCGCCCTCGAATTTGCCATCTTCACAGCGGCACGGTCGGGCGAAGTACGCGGGGCCACATGGAGCGAGTTCGATCTGGAAAAGGGCCTGTGGACGCTGTCCAAGGACCGCATGAAGGCATATCGGGAGCATGTCGTTCCCCTCACCCGCCGCCCGCTGCGCATCGTCGAGCGGTGCGCGCGGCTTCGCGTCAAGGGTTGCGACCTTGTCTTTCCCGGCATGCGGCGCAATCGCCCGCTGTCGGATCAGACGCTGACCAAGCTGCTCAGGGAAATGGGCGAGCCGTACACGGCGCACGGGTTCCGCTCGTCCTTCCGCGATTGGGTGAGCGAAGAAACTAACCACCCGAGCGACGTAGCCGAAGCCGCCCTCGCCCACACGGTCGCGAATAAGGTCGAGGCCGCCTATCGGCGCGGGAACCTCCTCGAAAAGCGGCGCCTGATGATGGAGGATTGGGCGAACTATTGCGACGGGAGGAAACGGTGAGCCGTTACACTCGCGCGCGGCGCCACCTGCTCCGGCAATATGAACGCGCCGTCGATCGGATCGGCGAGGCCGACCGCGCCATCTTCCTCGGCCACCGGGTCGAGGAGCTGAGCTATCGTCAGCTTGCCGAGCGCCACGGCGTCGGCGTTGCCGAAGTCGAAGAAGCGATGATCCGCAGTTTGCGGGTTATCGCCCAATCGGTCGACAGAAAGGACCGCAGGTGGTGGCAATTCTGGAGGCGATAAGGCCGCCTAGACCTTGCCAAGCAGCCGCCGCGCCGACAGGGTGCCGCCAGCGATGAAAACCGACCTCGATCATCTTCCGGCCAGTAAGCAGCGCGAGCTTGAACGCGTGAAGGCGATCGTCTTCGAAGAATTCGAGGATGCCCTCGCGCTCGGCACTATGAGCTGGAAGAAGAAGGGCCGGATCGACAAGATCATTCTTTACGGCAGCTATGCGCGCGGTGGCTGGGTCGATGAGCCGCATACCGCCAAGGGCTATCGTTCGGACTTCGACCTTCTCATCATCGTCAACGACAAGCGGTTGACCGAGAAGGTCGATTTCTGGGGAAAGCTCGAAGACCGACTCATTCGCGAACTGGCGATTGACAAGACGCTCAAGACGCCGGTCAACTTCATCGTTCACACCTTGCAGGAAGTGAACGACGGGCTGGCGCACGGGCGGTATTTCTTCATGGACGTCGCGCGTGACGGTATCGCGCTCTACGAATATGACGACAAGCCGCTCCACACGCCCAAGCCCAAGACGCCCGAACAGGCGCTGGCGATGGCGCGGGAGTATTTCGACGAGTGGATGCCCAGCGCTTCCGACTTCTACGACGGTCACGTAGACGCGCGGGCGCGGGGAAAGTTGAAGAAGGCTGTCTTCGATCTCCATCAATCTGCGGAGCGCATGTACCATTGCGTGTTGCTCGTCTGCACCTTCTACACGCCGCACGTTCACAATCTGGCCTTCCTGCGCACGCAGGCTGAGCGAATCGACATGCGATTGGTCGACGCCTGGCCGCGCGAGCGCCGCGAAGATCGAGCGCGGTTTGAGAAGCTGAAAGAGGCCTATGTGAAGGCCCGCTACTCGAAGCATTACCGCATCACCGAAGAGGAGCTGACGTGGCTCGGCGGCTGCGTCGAGGAGCTCGGCCGCGCCGTCCACGCAATCTGCTCGGAGCGGATTGCTGAACTCGAAGCAAACGCTTCAATTCGCCCCTGATTATCCAATGCCATACGAAAACCGCGCGGCTGCGCGCCATTTTGCGCGCTTGGTATGGCATTTTTGCGCTGTGCCATACGCGCAAAGCCGCCGAAAACCGACCCTCTCAGCCCCTAAGCTGGCACGGCTTTTATCTTGCCCTCTTATTTGGCTCCCTGTTTTCCGAAGTTTCCGACCTCGAACAAATCGCGGAGGTCGAGATAATGCCTTCCGGCTATGGCCGCACTGACGCTCAGATTGGTGTCGATATTTTCGCTCAATGCCGAAGGCCGCTGCAAGGTCGCAATTTAGCGCGGCCTCAAATTCAGTCGACGACGCGCAGTTCAACCCGGCGCGGAGGTGTAGTTGCCCCATGCCCGTCAATTGAAAGCATGTTGGCCAACCCAAATAGGAGAGCTTCCCATTCTGGTATTGGAACCCCAGTTGCCCGTGAAATCTCCGGCTTGCCGATCCCCGACTGTCGAAGATCGTCGACTATTTGTTGCCAGACGTGAGACTGCTCCCGAGCAATCCCATTGGGTTCGGATTTCAGCCAACCACGCCGGGACATTTCCACGTAAAACGAATTGATGCGACTATCGCTAATCAGATCAAGCTCGCGCAGCCTGTACGCCAAAGCGACAGCCGCCACCCGCCAACGCTTCTTGTAGGGCAGCAAGTCCTCGACACTGTAAACCGTCGAGCGGACGATTGACCTCAGGTCAGCCTCAGGCATCAAGAATGCCCCTGCAAAAGCCTGCGCATCTTTTTCGATTGGGCTATTCTTGTGAACGGCGGCCGATCCTCCATGCTTATGCAGTACCAAATGGCACAACTCATGTGCGGCATCGAACCGACTTCGCTCGGCCGACTTGAAACGGTTCAGGAAGATATAGGGAACATCGTCGCGCCACACAGAGAAAGCATCGACGTCTTTCGTATTCTCTGCGAGCGAAAATACCCTAATTCCCTTAGCCTCCAGCAAGTGAACCATGTTCTCGATCGGCTTGTCCCCAAGCCGCCAATGCTGGCGCAGCGCCTTCGCAGCAAGTTGGGGAGGCAGTTCCGGCTCGAACTCTGGAAGATCCAGCGCCACCCGGTTGTACCTTTCCGAAATCCAATCATCGAGAAGATACGCCAAAGTGCCGGAAGCCAGTGCAGCGTCCATCACGCGAGCAGTCTTACTGGCCAAACCGCGGAAACTCGCGTTATCCCGGCGCGGCTGATCCACGTCGGCGCCCGAGAAGAATTCGACGGGGAATTCCAAAATTTCAGCAAGACTCGTCAAGTTCTCGTCGGAAGGGATGTTCTCTCCAGATTCATACCGATGGATCGCGATGGGGGTCAGCTTCGCCCTTTCCCCGAGCACCTTCTTTGTCATCGCCCGACGCTCTCGAGCGATGGTCAAACGTTGCGGATTGAACATAGTTAAGCCTTACGGCTGATGCTCGGCCGTTCAATTTCTGCGAAGTCTTCCGGCACCGTATCGGGCACTTGGAATCCTTCCTTTTCTCCCGGCTGCCAAAGGATGACCCGCAAGGAGAAGTCACAGACGATGCCATTCTTCAAGCCTACGGGCCGCGAGATCTCGGCGGTGATCGACCGCCGCCGGACATGGGCACACAAATACCAAAAATCATACGACGCGATGGGATCAGCAATCGTTGGCTCATCAAACAGTTTGCCTTGGTCGGCATTATAGTTGCGCCTGATCAGGGCTTCAGACACTGGGCCCTTGTCGGCAATGCTCTGAGGCATCTTCGACGGCATCCCCGTCGCCGCGTCGGTGTTCATGAACGCAACTTTTAGGCGCAACTCGTCATTACGGATTCCTTCGACTTGGTTATGAGCGCAAGCGACCCAGCCCAAGCGCCGCAAATCTTCAGAGTCGCGAAGGAAGCGAGTTGCCCACCGCCGCATCTCCAGCCCATAGGTG
>JAEWIL010000179.1 GCA_023387085.1 Pseudomonadota bacterium
GGGGGACCGCGAAGCGGTGGAGGGGCTGCGACGTTAGCGCCAAGTGCCCCTCCGTCAGTCCTGCGGACTGCCACCTCCCCATGGCTGCGCCACAGGGAGGATTTTCAGGCGCCGTTGGCGGCCGACAAGATCGCCCGCACGCTCGCGGTCGCGACGTCGGTGTCCAGCCCGCAGCCGAACAGGCTTTTCCCGTCCGCGGTGCGGCATTCGACATTGGCGGCGGCTTTGACGTTGCTGCCCTGGCCGATCGCGTGCTCGCTATAGTCGACGATGTCCATCACCGGGCCGCCGGACTCGGCGAGCGCGGCGATGACGCTTGACATCAGGCCGTTGCCGCGGCCGCTGACGCTGCGCGGGGTGCCGTCGATGGTGAGCTTGCCGGCGAAGATGCGGTCGGTGCCCGCGTGGCTCTCCGACCAGTCGACGAGCTGGAAGCGCTTGGCTTCGGTCGCCAGATACTGGCGCTCGAACGCGTGCCAGATATCCTCGGCGCCGAGTTCGCGGCTCGTTTCGTCGGCGAGCGCCTGTACGACATGGCTGAAGCTCGCCTGCATCTTCTTGGGCAGTTTCAGGCCCTTGTCCTGTTCGAGCACCCAAGCGACGCCGCCCTTGCCCGACTGGCTGTTGACGCGGATCACCGCTTCATAGCTGCGGCCGAGGTCGGCGGGGTCGATGGGGAGGTAGGGGACTTCCCAGCGCTCGTCATTCTGGCGCTCGCGCGCGGCGAAGCCCTTCTTGATCGCGTCCTGATGGCTGCCCGAAAAGGCGGTGTAGACGAGCTCGCCGCCATAGGGGTGGCGCGGGTGGACGGGGAGCTGGTTGCAATATTCGACCGTCTGGATGACCTCGTCGATGTTCGAGAAGTCGAGCTGCGGGTCGACGCCCTGCGTGTAGAGGTTGAGCGCGACGGTGACGAGGCAGGTGTTGCCGGTGCGCTCGCCATTGCCGAACAGGCAGCCCTCGACGCGGTCGGCGCCCGCGAGCAGACCGAGCTCGGCCGCCGCGACGCCGGTGCCGCGGTCGTTGTGGGTGTGCAGGCTGATGATCGCGCGGTCGCGGTTCGGCAAATTCTTGCAGAAATATTCGATCTGGTCGGCGTAGATGTTCGCCGTCGAGGCCTCGACCGTCGCGGGGAGGTTGAGGATGATCGGCTTGTCGGCCGTCGGTTGCAGAATGTCCATCACCGCCTCGCAGCAGGCGATGCTGAAATCGAGCTCGGCGGTCGAGAAGGTTTCGGGGCTATATTCGAAGCGCCAGTCGGTGCCGGGCAGGCGCGCGGCATTGTCGCGGAGCTGCTTCGCGCCCTCGATCGCGATGCCCTTGATCTCGTCCATCTCCATGCCGAAGACGATCTTGCGCCACGCGGGGCTGACCGCGTTATAGACGTGGACGATCGCGGTCTTTGCGCCCTCGAGGCTGTCGAAGCTGGTGCGGATCAGGTCGGCGCGGCTTTGGGTCAGCACCTGCGGCGTGACGTCTTCGGGAATGCGGCCGTTCTTTACGAGGCCCGAGATGAAGTCGAACTCGGTCGCGCCGGCGCTGGGAAAGCCGACCTCGATCTCCTTGAACCCGCATTTGACGAGCAGGTCGAAGAAGCGCGCCTTCTTCTCGGCATCCATCGGGTCGATCAGCGACTGGTTGCCGTCGCGCATGTCGGTGGAGAGCCAGATCGGCGCCTGGGTGGTAACGCGGCCGGGCCATTCGCGGTTCGTCAGCGGAACCTGCGGGAAGGCGCTGTATTTGACCGAGGGGTCGCGGAGCATGGTCATGGGATTTGAACTTCTTCTGGTGGTTGCGGTGCTGTGTCTATCGGACCCTTGGGCGGGTGGCCGCGACAGCTGCGCAGCCAGTGTCACGCCCAAGGGCGTGTAAGTCGCAGAAGAAGAAGGGCGTTGCCGCGCATGGGCAGGCTATTGGTTGAAAATGTCGCGCGATGCAAGGGGGGAATGTGAAAATTGCGCGAGCATGCCGTCATTGCCTCGTCGCCTCCGGCTCCTCGCAATGACGAGGGGATAAAGCCTAGCCGGTTACCCACTCGACCTTCGGGTCGGTGAAGTCGACGACATCGGCGAGCTCGCGGACGTTGGGGTAGCCATAGCCGACGAGGTTGATGAAGGTCTGGATATTGAGCGCGAGCGGGGCCGATTTGAGCGGCACGGGACTGGTGTGGTTCGAGAAATTATTGTTGCAATAGATGAGGATGGGGCGGTTCGGGTCGGCGCCGATCACCGCGGCGAGGCTCTCCGCGGTGAAATCGGTGAGCGGCAGGTTGACCGCCCCCGCGATATGCCCGCGCTCGAACGCGTCCTTCGAGCGCGCGTCGAGGAGGAGGGTGCCGGGCTTCGCGGCCTCGGCCTTGAAGGCGTCGAAGGCGATGAGGCGCGCGGCACGCTCGGCGGCGACGCTGGCGGTGAGCGCCTCGAAGCCGCGATAGTCGATCTGAGGATTGGCCTGCGCCAAGGCGGGCGTGGCGGCGCCGATCCACAGGGGCGCGAGGGCGAGAAGCGCGATGCGGTGCATGATATCCTCCCTTGACGGGTCCAAGGCTAGGCGAGGATAGCTGGCTGGGCGATGAACCGCGCCGCGGGGGTTAGCGGCCCGTCTTGGTCGCCGGCGGAGCGGCCGGCGGGGCCGCGGCCGCGCCCTCCGCGGGGCGCGAGACCAGATCGGCGGGCTTGAGCGAAATGCCCTTCACCAGCGTATCGGCGGGACCGATCGGGCCGACGTCGCGGCCGCCGACGGTGACCTTCAGCGCCTGCGGGATGCTGGTGCGCAGCGTGAACTTCTGGATATAGTCGGCGGGCACCTCATACACCTCGCCGGCGTCGAGGGTGCGCCAGTTCTCGGTCTTGCCCTTGGCATCGTCGAAGCCGATCCAGACCTCCGACAGGCCGGTGAGGACGACCGGCGCATCGGCCGCAACGGTGGCGCCGGCTTTTGCCGGAGCGGCGGCGGGCGCGTTGGCGGCCGGGGCCTCGGATGCGTCGGCCGCCTGGTTCTGCGCGACGATCAGCGCCTCGTCGGGCTCGACCGACAGGAAGCGCCAGACGCCATAGGCCGACACCAGCAGCAGCGCGACGATGACGAGCGTCCAGGTCAGCCGCGCGGTCGGCAGGCGCGCGGGATCGGTCGGCTCATAAGCCTCGTACAAGGGGCGCGATCCATATTGGTCCTCGTCGAGTTCCTTGCGGATCGACGCCGCGATCTCGGCCTCCGGCAGGTCGACCGCGCGGGCATAGGCGCGCGCGAAGCCGGTGACATAGGTGCGTCCGGGGAGTTCGGAGAAGTCCGACTTTTCAATGGCTTCGAGATGTCTTTGGGTAATTCGCGTGCGCGTCGCCACGTCGGCGAGCGACAGCCCGGCGGCTTCGCGCGCCAACCGCAGCTTGTCGCCGGTACGCGTAATCGCCAACTCGCCCTGCGCCTGGGCGGTTTCCTCGTCTGCCATCGCTGTCTCCTTGCCGGCCGATGCAACCCGGTTCGACCGCGCGGGGCCGTTCATCGCATTGACGGCGCGCGAAAGTCAAATGAAGTTCGGTAAACGACCGGCTGAAAAGAAGCGCTTATGGGGTTGGCGGAAAGCGCGGGGTGTCCGGAGCGGGGGAGGGCCTGTAACGGCACGATAATCCCTCCCCGCCGCGGCTAGCGAGCAAGCCTCGCTGCCCCTCCGCAAGCGGGAGGGGAACTAGGGCCGCAACCGGTCGCTTACTGCTTGCTGTTTTGGGTGGGAGCGAAATGGCTTACTATCAACAAGGGAGTCCCATCCTTGTGGCCTGCTACAGTTTTTCCTGTCACGAAGACTACACGCTCGATAGGCTCATGCCGGGGTTCACCCGAGAGGCGCCGAGTAATCTGATTGTAATCTTGCTCAGCCTCCGCCGATCCAAATCGAAAACCCAATCGGCCTTGGCACCCGGCTTGCGTTAAGCGTTCTCCGCACTCGATGCAGCCTGTCCCAGCCCAAGAACGCAAGATTGCTGTACCCTTTACATTATCTCCAACCTTCGGCCACGAGCATGATCCGTCTCCCAGCACGACCGGCTGCGGACTACATCCTCCCAAAACAAGGAAAATTGTCAGGGGAGCGACGGCCACAATTTTTTGTAAAAAGGCTAATCGCGTGCACATAGCCGCAGAATAGCTTCATCACTGAGCGTCCACAATCGGCCGCCACCCGCCGTTCAGTCCGCGGTCGTCGCCTTCATCTGGGCGGCATAGCCGGCCTGGACCATCGCGCTCATCCGGTCGAACAGCGCGTCGGGGTCGCCGCGGCGCAGCGCGGGGATCGCGGCTTCGGCGCCTTCGGCCACGACGAGTTCGCGCGTGCCCGCCGCGACCGCGTCGAGGATTTGCGCGGCCGCGAAGTCGGGCGACAGGCCGTTGTCGATCGCCTTGTCACTCTCGCCGCGCACGCTGCCATCGGCGTTGAGCGCGTTGCGGCTGACGTTGGTCCGGACCGATCCCGGCGCGACAACGAGGACCTTGAGCCCCAGATGCTCATTCTCGGCGCGGACGCTGTCATGATAGCCGATCAGCCCGTGCTTCGCGGCGCAATAGGCGCTGCGCAGCGGGACACCCGCAATCCCCGCGACGCTCGAGATCGCGACGATCTGCCCGCCGCCGGCCTCGATCATGCGCGGCAGGAGTTGCTGGGTGAGGGCGATCGGCGCGAGCAGGTCGACGTCGATGATCTTTTGATAGACCGAAAAATCGGTGTCGACCGCGAGGCTTCGCTGCGAGATGCCGGCATTGTTGACGAGGCCGTCGATGCGCCCGCACCAGTCCCACGCCTCGTCGACCAGCGTGGGGAGGGCGGCATGGTCGGTCGCCTCGAACGGCAGGATCATCGTGCCGGGCCCGCAATCCTTCGCCACTGTTTCGAGCGCCGCGACATTGCGTCCCGACAGGATGAGCCGCGCGCCGCGCGCCGCGAGCCCCCGCGCCAGCGCCGCGCCGATGCCCGACGAGGCGCCCGTAATCCACCACACTTGATCCTGCATGTCCTGCTTCCCATTTGTTATCCGGTTTCAGCGTGAAACCGATTGGAATCGCCGTCAAGTCGCCGGTTTCGCGGATTTCCGCGCGGGGGTGGCAATTTTGTTGCGAATCTGATATAATAAATATCAATACGCCGATAGTTTGCCTCTCCCTGTCGCGGGACCGGCGGCCATGGCGTTCCAATGGAGCCATATCCCTTGTCACTCTGACTGGCTAGCGCCGCCCAAAATCGCCAAATCCCCCTCGACGAAGAGGGCCGGATGCAAACGGCTTTTTGCGCTTTCCAGTCCCGACAAGGCCCAAGAAAGGAAATTGCATGTCCGCAAGCACGCTCTTGTTCGAAGTTGGTGATTATGTCGTTTATCCGAAGCATGGCGTGGGGCGCGTCATCGAGCTTCAAAAATCGGAAATCGCCGGGATGCAGCTGGAACTTTATGTTCTGCGCTTTGAAAAAGAGAAGATGACGCTTCGCGTTCCCACGAACAAGGCCGAAGGCGTCGGCATGCGCAAGCTGTCGTCGGACAAGACGCTGAAGGAAGCGTTGCAGGTCCTGACCACCAAGCCGAAGGTCAAGCGCACCATGTGGTCGCGCCGCGCGCAGGAATATGAAGCGAAGATCAATTCGGGCGACCTGGTGTCGATCGCCGAAGTGACCCGCGACCTGTTCCGCGCCGACGACCAGCCCGAGCAGAGCTATTCGGAGCGCCAGATCTTCGAAGCGGCGTCGAGCCGCCTCGCGCGCGAACTGGGTGCGATGGAAGAGAGCGACGAAAAGACCGCGCAGGCGAAGATCCTCCAGATCCTCAACGAGCACGCGCCGAAATATTATCTGGAAAAGGCCGTCTGAGGCCTTCGTTCCGGACGAAACAGGAAAGGGCGGTCCCGCGGGGCCGCCCTTTTTTTATGGCGTCATTGCGAGCGGAGCGAAGCAATCTCCAGCCATCTTGCGGCCACTGCGATAGCTGGAGATTGCTTCGTCGCCTGCGGCTCCTCGCAATGACGATCTAGGGATATCTCGCGCCGACGAAATAGAGGCCGTCGGGGGGGGCGTTCAGCCCCAGCGCGTTGCGGTCCGCCGCGTCGAGCGCCGCCTTCAGGTCGCGCGCCGACCATTTGCCATAGCCGACCAGCGCGAGGCAGCCGACCATCGAGCGCACCTGATGATGGAGGAAACTGCGCGCCGCCGCCTCGACGATCAGTTCGTCGCCGTGGCGGCTGACCGTCAGTCTGTCGAGCGTCTTCACCGGGCTTTGCGACTGGCAATGCGCCGAGCGGAAGGTGGTGAAGTCGTGAAGGCCGATCAACTGCTGCGCCGCGGCGTGCATCGCGTCGGCGTCGAGCGGCCGGGCGACCTGCCACGACAGCCCCTTGTCCCAGGTCAGCGGCGCGCGGCGATTGACGATGCGATATTCGTAGGAGCGCCCGATGCAGGCGAAGCGCGCGTGCCAGTCGTCGGGGACGATCTCGCAGCCGACGATCGCGACGGGGGCGGGGCGGAGCTGCGCGTTGAGCGCCTCGGTCAGCTTGAACGGCGTGAGCGGCTTTGCGATGTCGACATGCGCGCGCATCGCGATGGCATGGACGCCGGCGTCGGTGCGTCCGGCGCTGAACACCTGCGCGTCCTCGGCGGTGAAGCGGTGGATCGCTTCCTCGATCGCCTGCTGGACGCTGGGGCCATGCGCCTGGCGCTGCCAGCCCATGAAGGGGCGGCCGTCATATTCGATGGTGAGGGCGAAGCGGGTCATGGGCGCGCCTGTAGCAGAATCCCTCTCCTTTGGGAGAGGGTAGCGAGACTTGCGAACTTGTTCGCTAGTCGGAGCGGGTGAGGGGGTGCGGTCGTGAGGGACCAACCCCTCACCCAGCTTCAGCTAGGCAGCAAGCTGCCAAGCTTTCGCAACCCTCTCCCACAAGGGAAGAGGAGGTCGGTCAGGCCAGCCTAATTCCCTTCGCGATCGGCCGTCCGCGCAGCAGGTCGCTCGCGTCCATCGCGGGTTTGCCCGCGCGCTGGACGCGGGTGGCGCGGATCGCGCCGGGGTTGCACGCGATCGTCAGCGCGTCGTCGAGGGTCACGCCCGGCGCCGCGCCCGCGACGGTCTCGGCCGGGTGAACGATCTCGGCCGCGAGTATCTTGTAGCGTTCGCCGTCGAGTTCGAAGAAGGCCCCCGGCATCGGGTTGAACGCGCGCACCTGCCGTTCGACCTGCACCGCGCTGGTGAGGAAATCGAGCCGCGCCTCGCTCTTGTCGATCTTGGCCGCGTAAGTGACGCCCTCGTCGGGCTGCGCCTGGGGCGGGAAGGCGTGGAGGTCGCTCAGCACTTTGACCATCATCAGCGCGCCCATTTCGGCGAGTTCGTCGGTGAGCAGGCCCGCGGTCTTGCCCGCGACCGGCGTGGCCTCGGTCAGCCGCATCGCGCCGGTGTCGAGCCCCGCGTCCATCTGCATGATCGTCACGCCCGTTTCGGCGTCGCCCGCGAGGATCGCGCGCTGCACCGGTGCCGCGCCGCGCCAGCGCGGCAGGATCGAGCCATGGACGTTGAGGCAGCCCTCGCGCGGCGCGTCGAGGATCGGCTGCGGCAGGATCAGGCCGTAGGCGGCGACCACCGCGACATCGAGGTCGAGCGCGGCGAAGTCCGCCTGCGCCTCCGCCGACTTCAGGCTTTTCGGCGTACGGACGGGCAGGCCCCGTTCCTCGGCCCAATTGTGGACCGCGCTTCGCTGCAATTTCTTGCCGCGCTGCGCCGGGCGCGGCGGCTGGGTGTAGACGGCCACAATCTCGTGCCCCGCGGCATGCAGCGCGGCGAGCGTCGGTACCGCGAAGGGCGGCGTTCCCATGAAGGCGATGCGCATGGGTGCGGGCTTTGGCGGAGGATGCGATGTTGTGCAAGGTCGATAGCTGGAGATTGCTTCGCATCATCCCGTCATTGCGAGCGCAGCGAAGCAATCTCCAGTTGTCGGTCTATCCGCCCGTCAATTCCGGATACAGGTCGCGCCATTCGGGATTTCCCGTCTCGATGAGCATGATCTTCCTGGCGCGCGATCCGGCCTTGATCTGCTTTTCGCGGGCGATCGCCGAAGGCATGTCGCCATGCATCTCGAACCAGACCAGTTTGTCGCATCGATAACGCGCGGTAAAACCGCCGGACATCTGTCGATGCTGCCAAGCCCGGGCGATGAGGTTCGATGTGACCCCAACGTACAACACGCCATTTTTTCGATTGGACATGATGTAAACCGCTGGCTGCCGTTCATCGCGCATGGCTGGAGATTGCTTCGTCGCTTCGCTCCTCGCAATGACGAATGTGAGCTGTCATTGCGAGCGCAGCGAAGCAATCTCCAGCCATCGGTCTTGCGCGATGCGGGTACGCAAGCCAAACACCCCTTATGGCCTCCACCGAAATCGAAGCGCTCGTCCAGCAACTCGCCCGCCTGCCGGGGCTCGGCCCGCGGTCGGCGCGGCGCGCGGTGCTGCATCTGATGAAAAAGCGCGAGAGCAGCTTCGCGCCGTTGCTCGCGGCGCTCCAGACGGTGTCCGAACGGCTGGTGACCTGCACCATCTGCGGCAATATCGATACGCAGGACCCGTGCGCGATCTGCGCCGACCCGCGCCGCGATGCGCGGTCGCTGTGCGTGGTCGAGGAAGTGTCCGACCTCTGGGCGCTCGACAAGTCGCGGCTGTTTCCGGGCAAATATCATGTGCTGGGCGGGCGGCTGTCGGCGCTGGAAGGCGTGCGGCCGCAGGACCTCAGCATCGACGCGCTCGTCGCGCGCGTCGCCGCGGGCGGGATCGACGAGGTCGTGCTGGCGATGAACGCGACGCTGGAGGGGCAGACGACCGCGCATTATCTCGCCGAGCGGCTCGAGGGCTATCCGGTGCGGCTGACGCAGCTTGCGCATGGCCTGCCGGTGGGCGGCGAGCTCGATTATCTCGACGAGGGGACGCTGGCGCAGGCGCTGAGGGCGCGGAGGCCGGTGGGGTAGCCATGGCCGAAATGACTTGCCCTGATTGTGCTGAGCGCGTGAAAGCCGAAGCGAACAAGTGTCGCTATTGCGGCTATCGTTGGTCCGGCCGCGAAAAGCCGCCCTTTGATGCGTGGCGTGTCGGCGCTGTTGTGCTGATACTTGCAATGCTCGCGCTAGCAATTGCTACCTCTTGACCCCGCGCCCGCGCGATCATACCTCGCACCCATGGCCATCCTACCCATCATAGAGACTCCCGATCCGCGGCTGCGCGTCATTTCGAAGCCCGTCGAGACGTTCGATGCGGAGCTGAAGCAGCTCGTCGCCGACATGTTCGAGACGATGTACGACGCCCCGGGTATCGGACTGGCCGCGATCCAGGTCGGGGTGCCGAAGCGCATCCTTGTCATCGACCTGCAGGAGCCCGATCCCGAGGACGAGGAGGGCAAGACGCTGATCCGCAATCCGCGCGTTTTCATCAATCCCGTCTTTTCGGACGAAAGCGAGGAGCATAGCGTCTATCAGGAAGGCTGCCTGTCGGTCCCCGAACAATATGCCGATGTGACGCGCCCCGCCGAGGTCACCGTCGACTGGCAGGACGAGGATGGCAAGCCTCACCGCGAACGCATGACCGGGCTGATGGCGACGTGCATCCAGCACGAGCATGACCATCTGGAAGGCATCCTCTTCATCGACCATCTGTCGCGGCTGAAGCGCGACATGGTGCTGAAGAAGCTCGCGAAGCTGCGCAAGGCGGCCTGATCACCAATAATTCGTCACCCCGGACTTGATCCGGGGTCCATAGCCGCACCGTAGCAATGGATGCCGGATCAAGTCCGGCATGACGATATTTTGAGTGAATCGGCGTCAATCCGGCTTCTTCGCCACGCCGACCATCGCGGGGCGCAGCAGGCGGTCCTTCATCATGTAACCCGCCTGCATTTCCTGCACGATCGTGCCGGCTTCCTTGTCGCTCGGGATTTCGAGCATCGCCTGATGCTGGTTCGGGTCGAGCGGCAGGCCGATCGCGGCGATGCGGGTGATGCCGTGGCGTTCGAAGACGCTCATCAACTCGCGCTCGGTGGCTTCGAGGCCGGTGAGCAGCGGCTTGATCGCCTCGTCGGCGCGCTGTTCCTCGCTCAGCGACGCCAGCGCGCGGCCCAGATTGTCGGCGACGGACAGGATGTCGCGTGCGAATTTGGTCGCCGCATAGGCGTGCGCGTCGGCGATCTCCTTGTCCTTGCGGCGCGTCACATTCTGCGTCTCGGCGCGCGCGTAGAGCAGGTCCTGCTGCAGCGCGGCGATCTGTTCGGAAAGCTGCGCCGCTTCGTCCCGTGTTTCCGCGGCCGGCGTTTCGCTTGCGGTCGTTTCGGCCTGACCCTCTTCGACGGGCGTATCGTTTTCGGTGTTCGTCATAATCCTATCGTATCAGTCTGGAGAGAGATTGTGCGGTGAAATCCACCATGGGAACGATCCGCGCATAGTTCAAGCGCGTCGGGCCGATAACCCCGACGACGCCGACGACGCGGCCGTCGCTGCCGTGATAGGGCGCGGCGATAACCGACGACCCCGACAGTGAAAAGAGCTTGTTCTCCGACCCGATGAAAATGCGCGTCGCGCTGCCGTCGCGCGCGCTGTCGAGCAAGCCGGCGATCTCCTGCTTGGTTTCGAGCTCGTCGAGCAGCTGGCGCACGCGGTCGAGGTCGCCGAGGGCGTTCTCGTCGAGCAGATTCGCCTGGCCGCGCACGATCAGCACCGGGCGATCGGCGCCGTCCGACGACCAGATCGCGAGCCCGCGGCTGACCAGATCCTGCGCCGCGCGGTCGATCGCGATGCGCTCGGCCTCGATCTCGCGGCGCACGCGCGCCATCGCCTCGGTCAGCGTCAGGCCCGACAGGGTCGCCGAGATATAATTGCCCGCCTCGACCAGCGCCGACGGGTTGAGCCCCGGCGGAATGTCGATGACGCGATTCTCGACCGCACCGTCATTGGCGACAAGCACGACGAGCGACTGGCTGGCCGAGAGCGGGACGAAGGCGACCTGCTTCAGCACGCGCTCGTGCTTGGGAACGAGGACGAGGCCGGCGCACGCCGACAGCCCCGACAGCGCGGCGGTCGCCTGCGCGAGCGCGCTTTCGATCGGGCCGCCTTCGGCGAGGCTCGCCTCGATCTGCGCGCGGTCCTCGGCCGAAGGTTCGGCGACCTGCATCATGCCGTCGACGAACAGGCGGAGGCCCTGCTCGGTCGGCAGGCGCCCCGCGCTGGTGTGCGGGCTGGCGAGCAGGCCATATTCCTCGAGGTCCTGCATGACATTGCGGATCGAGGCGGGCGAGAGGTTGAGCGCCGCAAGCTTCGACAGGGTGCGCGATCCGACCTGCTGCCCGGTTTCCAGATAGGCATCGACGACCAGCCGGAACACATCGCGGGCGCGCGGCGTCAGTTCGGTGATCGGCGGAGTGGTCATGCGAAGGATTTAGGGATGGGGAGGGGAAGGGGCAAGCGCATGATCCTCCCTGTGGCGCAGCCATGGGGAGGGGGACCGCCGCCGCAGGCGGTGGTGGAGGGGCGGCCGCGTTGCGTCAAAGCCCCTCCGTCAGCCCTTCGGGCTGCCACCTCCCCATCGCTACGCGACAGGGAGGATTGCGTTGCGCTGGATCATCGCTAGCCTCCCCTCGGGGAGAAACCACATGACCACACGTCCGCTCAATGTCGACGATCCGCTCGACGATTTCGAGCATCGCGACATCGCGCTGCTCGGCCGCAAGCATCGCGTCTACACGATGGGCAGCGGTCCCGCGGTGATCGTGATGACCGAAATGCCGGGGATCAGCCCGCATGTCGCGCGGTTCGCGCGCTGGGTCCGCGATGCGGGCTTCACCGTCTATATGCCGCATATCTTCGGCAAGGACGGTGCGGTGCCGCGGATGCCGGGCGCGCTGTTCACCATCCTCGGCGGCTGCGTCAGTCGCCAGTTCCGCGCCTTTCAGGCAAACGAAAGCTCGCCCGCGACGCGGTGGCTGCGTGCGCTGGCGGCGCTTGCGCACAAGGAATGCGGCGGCAAGGGCGTCGGTGCGATCGGCATGTGCTTTACCGGCAATTTCGCGCTGTCGATGATGCTGGAGCCCGCGGTGCTCGCGCCCGTGCTCGCGCAGCCGTCGCTGCCGCTGAACGATCCGGCGGGTATGCACATCGCGCCGGACGAGCTTGCGACGGTCAAGGCACGGATGGAGGCCGAAGATCTGACCGTGCTCGCGTACCGGTTCGAGGGCGACAAATATTGCAAGGCGGCGCGCTTCGCGGCGTATGAAAACGCGCTTGGCGACCGCTTCATCGGCAAGGTGCTGCCCGACGAAGCCGCGAATCCCGACAGCCCGATGAAAAACCCGCACAGCGTCGTCACGATCCACCTGATCGACGAGGCGGGCCAGCCGACGGTGCAGGCGCGCGACGAAATCCTCGATTTCTTCAAGATGCGGTTGAGCGAATGAACGGCGCGGCCTAAGGGCCACCGCAATCACCATCGAAAGGAAAGTCCATGCGCCCCTCCGGCCGCGCGCCCGACCAGATGCGGTCGATCGCCATCGAAACCAATTTCACCATCCACGCCGAGGGCAGCGTCCTTGTGTCGTTCGGCAACACCAAGGTGCTGGTGACCGCGAGCGTCGAGGAGAAGGTGCCGCCCTTCCTGCGCGGCAAGGGGCAGGGCTGGGTCACCGCCGAATATGGCATGCTGCCCCGCGCGACGCATACGCGCGGCAGCCGCGAGGCGGCGAAGGGCAAGCAGTCGGGACGGACGCAGGAAATCCAGCGACTTATCGGCCGTAGCTTGCGCGCTGTCGTTGATATGAAGAAGCTCGGCGAGCGCCAGATCGTCATCGACTGCGACGTGATCCAGGCCGACGGCGGTACGCGCACCGCGTCGATTTCGGGCGCGTGGGTCGCGCTGCGCCTCGCGGTCGACAAGCTGCTCGCGAGCAAGGCGCTGACCGAGGACCCGATCGAGGACAGCGTCGCGGCGATCTCTTGCGGCATCTACAAGGGCACGCCGGTGCTCGACCTCGACTATGACGAGGATTCGGTCGCCGAAGCCGACGGCAATTTCGTGCTGACCGGCAAGGGCCAGATCGTCGAGGTTCAGGCGAGCGCCGAAGGCGCGACCTATGACGAGGAAGGCCTGCTGCGGCTGCTCCGCCTCGCGCGTATCGGCTGCGGCGAGATTTTCGCGGCGCAGGCGAAGGCGACGGGGCGATGAGATTTCCTCTCCCGACGGGAGAGGAAGCGAGACTTGCGAGCTTGCTCGCTAGTCGCAGCGGGTGAGGGGATGTGAACGAGCGATCGCATAAAGCTTCGACAGTCTTCGCGCGCCGGTTGCGGCGCAATGAAACCGAGGCCGAGAAGAAGCTGTGGCAGGTGCTGCGCGCTCGTCATTTTCTCGGTCTCAAATTTCGCCGCCAGTCGCCTGTTGCCGGTTTCGTCGCGGATTTTCTTTGTGAGGAGCGGCGCGTAATCGTCGAGGCCGATGGCGGTCAGCATGCCGATAATCCGGCCGACATCGAGCGGACGGTGCGTTTGCGGGCTGCGGGGTACGAAGTCATTCGCTATTGGAACAACGACATCATGGGCAATCTGGAGGGCGTGTTGGAAGATTTGCGCGGACGTTTGGTGGCGATCTCCGACGGCGGAGCCCCTCACCCAACCCTCTCCCAAAGGGAGAGGGCTATATGACCCGCAAACTTTCTCCCGGCCGGCTGGTGATCGCGAGCCATAATGCGGGCAAGGTGCGCGAAATCCGTGCCTTGCTCGAACCCTTCGGGATCGAGCCGGTGTCGGCGGGTGACCTTGGCTTGCCCGAGCCCGAGGAAACGGGAACGACTTTCGCCCAAAATGCGCTGCTCAAGGCCCATGCT
>JAEWIL010000193.1 GCA_023387085.1 Pseudomonadota bacterium
GCGTATAGGTCGGCGCCGCATGCGCGAAGCTGTCGTCGATCTTGCGTCCGCTCGCGTCATAAAAACGCAGGCGTGATTCGGTCGCGCGGGTGAACTCGCGGATCAGATGCTGGCGCTGGTCGGGCCGCGCTGCCTCAAGCGCTTCGTCGAGCATCGCGAGCTGGTCGGCCATGACGTCCATGCGCGTGTCGACCAGCCGGCTGCGATAGGTGTCGAGATAGAAGAAGCCGCCGCCGAACATCACGATGGCGAGGATGTTGACCGCGAGAATGCGCGTCGTCAGCGACCAGCGCGCCGACCATACGAGTGGCGCCTCCTCCTGCTCGCCGATGCTCGCGTCGGCCGGTCTGGCGTCGCCCCTAGCCATCGTCGGAAAAGCGGTAGCCCGCTCCGTAGAGCGTCGCTATCGCGTCGAATTCGGGATCGACTTCGCGAAACTTGCGGCGCAGGCGCTTGATGTGGCTGTCGATCGTGCGATCGTCGATATAGACGTCGTCCTGATAGGCCGCATCCATCAACTGGTTGCGGCTGCGCACGATGCCGGGACGCGCGGCGAGCGTTTCGAGGATGAGGAATTCGGTAACGGTCAGCGTGACGTCCTTGCCGTCCCAGCTTACCTTGTGACGTGCCGGATCCATCTTGAGCCGCCCGCGCGTGATCGGCTCGGCAACGGGCTCGGCCTCTTCGCTCGCCGGGGCACGATTGAGTTCGACGCGGCGCAGGATCGCGCGGATACGCGCGATGACCAGGCGCTGGGAAAAGGGTTTGGCGATATAGTCGTCGGCGCCCATCGCAAGGCCCAGCGCCTCGTCGATCTCGTCGTCCTTGCTGGTCAGAAAGATCACCGGAAGCTGGCTTTTCTCGCGCAGCCGCCGCAGCAGTTCCAGCCCGTCCATGCGCGGCATCTTCACGTCGAAGACCGCGAGGTCGGGCGGATTGTCGATCAGCGGTTTCAGCGCCGCCTCTCCGTCCGAATAGACGCGCACGACGAACCCCTCGGCTTGTAGCGCGATCGACAGGGATTGCAGGATGTTGCGGTCGTCGTCGACCAGCGCGATGGTTGCCGTCATGCTCTTTCCATAGGGCGGACCCGCACGGGGACTAGCCGATAAGCTATCCTGCGACAACCGCATGGCGGGGGCAAAAGGTTCCGCAACGTCTGCCCGTCGCAGGCCGGGCCCAGCGCCGCGTTAATCTTTTGACGTCGGTCGGCATCCCCGCTAACGCGACCGGGATTTCAGAATCGACGCTCACGTCGGCACCCATGCGAATGCGGGCCAATCCCATTAGCACGCTAAGCATTGCATAGGTATGCAAAGACGGTGCGGTCGTGGCCAATATTGGAGAGGTGAAAGCAATGACGAAGCTTGTGATCGGCACCGACACGGTCGAGACGAAGGCGGATGTCGCTGAAAACCTGGGTGCGGCGCCGCTGGTCGAGGATGCGGTTCGCCACGGCGAAGGCGCGCTCGCCAAGGACGGCCCGCTCGTCGTCGCCACCGGCAAGCACACCGGGCGCAGCGCCAAGGACAAGTTCATCGTTCAGGACGACGAAACGCGCGACACCATCTGGTGGGGCAAGACCAACGTCGCGATGACCCCCGACCATTTCGCGGCGCTGAAGGCCGATTTCTTCGCCCATCTCGCCGACCGCCCGCGCCTCTATCGCCAGCAGCTTTTCGGCGGCTCGCAGGCGGAGTATCGCGTTGCGGTGCAGGTCATCACCGAATTCGCCTGGCACAGCCAGTTCATCCGTACGCTTCTCTGTCGCCCGAGTGCGGCGGAACTGGCGGCGTTCGCGGCCGAATATACGATCATCGACCTGCCGAGCTTCCGCGCCGACCCCGCGAAGCATGGCACGCGTAGCGAAACGGTGATCGCGGTGAACTTCACCGAGAAGCTGATCCTGATCGGCGGCACGCAGTACGCGGGCGAGATGAAGAAGTCGGTGTTCGGCATCCTCAACTATCTGCTCCCGGTGAAGGGCGTGATGCCGATGCACTGCTCGGCGAACATTGGTCCCGACGGCGACACCGCGGTCTTCTTCGGCCTCAGCGGTACCGGCAAGACCACGCTGTCGGCCGACGCCTCTCGCACGCTGATCGGCGACGACGAGCATGGCTGGTCGGACACCGCGGTCTTCAATTTCGAGGGCGGCTGCTACGCCAAGATGATCCGCCTCTCACCCGAGGCCGAGCCCGAGATTTTCGCGACCACCAAGCGTTTCGGCACGGTGCTCGAAAATGTCGTGATGGACCCCGAAACGCGCGAGCTCGATTTCGACGACGCGACGCTGGCCGAGAATAGCCGCGGTTCCTATCCGATCGACTTCATTCCGAACACGTCGGAACAGAATATGGGCCCGGTGCCGCAAACGGTGATCATGCTGACCGCGGACGCCTATGGCGTGCTGCCGCCGATCGCGAAGCTTACTCCCGATCAGGCGATGTACCATTTCCTCTCGGGCTATACCGCGCGCGTCGCGGGGACCGAGATCGGCGTGACCGAGCCCGAGGCGACCTTCTCGACCTGCTTCGGCGCCCCGTTCATGCCGCGCCACCCGTCGGTCTATGGCAACCTGCTCAAGGAACGTATCGCCAAGGGCGGCGTCCAGTGCTGGCTCGTGAACACCGGCTGGACCGGCGGCATGGCGACGATGGACGGGATCAAGCGCATGCCGATCAAGGCCACGCGAGCCTTGCTGAATGCGGCGCTCGACGGCAGCCTCAACGACGCCGAATTCCGCAAGGATCCGAATTTCGGTTTCATGGTTCCCGTAGCGGTGCCCGGCGTCGACACGGCGCTGCTCGACCCGCGCGAGGCGTGGGCCGACAAGCAAGCCTATGATCGCACGGCGCAAACGCTTGTCAGCCAGTTCATCGACAATTTCGCGCAATTTGCGGAGCATGTCGACGAAGGCGTCCGCCAGGCAGCGCCGCAGGCCGCCGTCGCAGCCTGATTGACCCGGAAACTTCCGGGTGCTCCTTCACCCGGAAGGACCGGACAATGACTACCGACTACTCACCGCGCCTGTTCGAGCGCGATTCAGATATCCGCGCGATCGGCGAGGGCCTGCTCGCGCGTACCCTGCCGCGCGAGGCGTGGACGCACGAGGCGCATCTCGGCGCCTGCCTGTGGCTCGTCAGCGAGCGGCCCGACATCGACGTCGATGCCGAGATTGCAACCATCATCAGCCGCTATAACGAGAGCGTGGGCGGGGTGAACGACGACACACAGGGCTATCACGACAGCATCACCCGCGCCTATGTCGCGGGCGTGCGGTTGTTCCTGTCGGAAACGGCTGAGGAGGAGCTGGCAGCGCGCGTCAACGCGATGCTGCTCTCGGACGTCGGTCGCCGCGACTGGCCGCTGCGCTTCTACAGCCGCGAGCTGCTCTTCTCGGTCGCGGCGCGGCGCGGGTTCGTCGAACCCGACCTCGCGCCGCTGCCGCAGGCCTAGCCCTTCGTCACCGCAATATATTCGTCGACATTCTTCGCGAGCACATCGAGCGGGACGTTGCCGCCCTTGACCACCGTATCGTTGAAATCGCGAAGGTCATATTTCGCGCCCAGCGCCTTTTGCGCCAGCCCACGTTGGCGGACGATCTCACTGTGCCCGACCTTATAGCCGCACGCCTGCCCGACCCAGCTGCAATAGCGGTCGACCTCGCTCGCGACCTCGAGCGGGTTCGAGCCATTTTCCTTGACGAAGAAGTCGACCCCCTGTTCGCGCGTCCAGCGCTTGGCGTGGATGCCGGTGTCGACGACCAGGCGGCACGCACGGAAGGCGAGGGACTGGAGATAGCCGAGGCGCCCGACCTCGAAATCGTCGTAAAGGCCGAGCTCGTCGGCAAGCTGCTCGGCATAGAGCGCCCAGCCTTCGCTATAGGCGTTGAACGCCAGCATGGTGCGAATGAGCGGCATGCGGTTCGCATATTCGCCCTGCCACGCATGGCCGGGAATCGCCTCGTGCATCGCGAGGTCGGGCAGCGAATATTTGCTGTGCAGGTCGGTGGTGCGCAGGTTGATCCAGAAACGGCCCGGGATGCTGCCGTCGATCGACCCCGCGCCGCCATAGGCCGCGGGCGCGCCGGGTTCCTCGGCGAGCGGCAGCCGCTTTACCTCGACATTGCCCTTCACCAGCGTGCGGAACGCACGCGGCAATTGCGCGCGGATCTTGCCGAGCCAGGTCTGGATATAGGCGACGATCTCGGCGCGGCCGGCGTCGTTGTCGGGGAATTTGAAGCGCGGGTCTTTCGCGAGTTCGTTCATCCGGTCGCCGACCGAGCCGTTGGTATAGCCCAGCTTCTTCAGGATCGGATCCATTCGGCCGTGCAGTTCGGCGAGCTGTTCGCGGCCCATCGCATGGACCTCGTCGGGGGTCATGCGCGTCGTCGTCGACGCACGAAGCGCCCAGGCATAGAATTCGTCGCCGTGCGGGCGCGCCCACATGCCGGGGTCCATCGTCGCCTTCGCGCGCTGTGCCTTCAGTTCGGCGAGCTGGCGCTCGAGGGCCGCCGCGACGGGACCTTGCACAATCTTCGCGGACCGTGCGCTCCAGTCGCCCGCGACCTTCGCCTCGCCGGTGCGGCGGACGAGGCTTTCGACCATCCCGCCGCCTGTCTTCGCGTCTGCGACCGTCGCTTCCATCTGCTTGACTGCCTTGTCGATCAGGAACCCGGGGGCGATCAGCCCCTGGCCGCCCGCGGCCTTGAGCCGGTCGGTCTCGCCGTCGAGCACACCGGGGAAATCGTTGAGCCGCGACAGATAGGCTTCCGCATCGGCCGAGCTTTTGACCGGATGGTCGCTGTCGAGGAATTTCGGGACGTCGAGATAGGCGCCGACATTCTGGATCACGACATAGGGCGTGTTGCGCCAGCCGCCGACCGCGACGTCGCCATAGGGCTGCGCGAAACCGTCGAGCGCGACGCTGTACGCGCTGTCGACGACCGCGAGGCTGGTGCGCGTCGCATGGTCGAGTCCGTCGGTCTTGACTGCGCGGACCCGCGCGAGGTCGGCCTTCAGCGTGTCCGCGACGGCCTTCATCCCCGCCGCCGAACGGTCGCCGAGCTTGCCGCGCATCGCGGCGCGCGGACCGGTGTCGATGCCGAGCGCGGTCGCGCCTTCGGGCGAAAGGGCGAGGAGATTGTCGGCAACCGAATCGAGTAGGGCTTCGGCCTCGGATTTTGCGGGTGCCTGAAGCGCAGAGGCCGGGTGGGTAAGCGCGGCGCCCGCGATGCCCGCTCCGAGCGTGGCGAGGGTCTGGCGGCGGCTGACGGGTAGGACAAGCGGATTGGACACGGACGGGCTCCCTCGCGACTTTGTTTCTGTTGAAACCTGTCTAGGCACGCGGGCGCGCCGGTCAACGAAAAGGGGGCAGGAAAGCCTGCGCTTCCCGCCCCCTGTCGAAAATTATGGACCGTCTATCAATCCGTAAGATCGGCCGGCACTTTGCCGCCGTTTGCCGCGAGTTCGCGCATCACGGCTTTGTGCAGCCAGATGTTCATGTCGGCGCTGCCGTCGAGCGCGCCGGTATAGCCGAGCTCCTGCGCGAGCGCCTTGCGGTTGTCGAGGCTCGAGTCGATGCCGAGAAGCTTCATCAGGTCGACGATCGACGTGCGCCAGTTGAGCGGCTGACCTGCCTTGGCGGTTTCGGCCGACAGGATCGCATCGACATCGACATCGACGTCGGCGGCCGGGGCGGCGGCTGCAGCGGCCATCGCGCTGGTTGCGGCATCGAGCGCCGAACCGATCGGGCTGGGCGCCGCCGGGGCGGGTTCCGCCGCCTGCGCCTTACCGAAAATGGCGTCCTTTATCTTGCCGAAAATGCTCATATCGTAACTCCCACACTATGCGCGGCCACTCCCGGACGGGGTGAGTCGCGGGGCCGCAGGATGGACCTAGGCATCTGAAAATGACAGCGAAATGAACGGCTCGCGTGCCGCTGCCTGTCGGCTTATGATACCGCCATTCGGCGCCTTTCGATCCCGTGCCGAAGTGGGAGACTTATCATGAATCTGACCGACATACTCGCGCAGGCCGGCGGTATCGAATCGATGGCGAGCCAGTTGGGCATCCCGCCCGCAGTGGCGAAACAGGGCGCCGAAGCGCTGCTCCCGGCGATCCTCGGCGGCTTCAAGACGCAGGCGCAGGGCGCGGGGGGGATCGAAGGTCTTGGCGGACTGCTCGGCCAGCTCGGTGGGGGCGGTCTGCTCGATTCGGTACTGGGATCGCAGCCGGCCCCGGTCAGCCAGGGCAATGACGTGCTCGGCCAGATTTTCGGGTCGAAAGACGTCAGCCGTACCGTTGCGGATCATGCGGCAGGCCAGACCGGCCTCGATTCGGGACTGCTCAAGCAGATGCTGCCGATCCTCGCGATGATGGTCGCGGGTTATCTGGCGAAGCAAGGGGGGCATGGGCAGGCCGGTGGCGGCGGTCTCGGCGACCTGATCGGCGGCGCGCTCGGTGGCGGCGGATCGGGCGGCCTCGGCGGGATGCTCGGCAGCGTCCTTGGCGGCAGCGGCGCCAGCGCCGGCGGTCTTGGCGGTCTCGGCAAGATGCTCGACATGGACGGCGACGGCAATCCGCTCGACGACATCATCGGCATGGCAGGCAAGCTGCGCGGCTAGGCAGCCGGCGATACGCTAGTCCGTTATCGACCGATTGACGACATAGAATCCTCCCTGTGGCGAA
>JAEWIL010000201.1 GCA_023387085.1 Pseudomonadota bacterium
CGAGATCGGCGCGCGGGCCGAGCATGTCATCATCGTCTTCCTTGGCTGCATGCTGATCCTGACCGCCTTCGCCGCGCTGTTCCAGGGCCAGTTGATGCAGTTTGCGCGGCGGCACGAAAGTCCGGACGACGGGCGTGCGATGGTGCCGACCGTATTGCTGGGGGCCTTTATCGGAATTGCGGTTTCGATCTCGTCGGTGGGCGCAGGGGCGATCGGCGTCACCGCGCTGCTGATGCTCTATCCGAAGCTATCCGTATCGCGGATCGTCGGCACCGACATCGTTCATGCCGTTCCGCTCGCGCTCGTGGCGGGGTCGGGCCACTGGCTCTATGGCGATGTCGATCCTGTATTGCTGGTCAGCCTGCTGGCAGGATCGGTCCCCGGCGTGGTCGCCGGCAGCCTGTTGTCCAGCCGCGCGCCCGACCGCCTGCTACGCCCGGCGCTTGCCGCGGTGCTCCTCGTCTCGGGGCTCAAGCTGTTGACCAGCTGAGCGGGCCAGCGTGGCGGTCAGTGGCCCGCCGTGCCCAGTCCGTCGATCTTCTTCGACTGTCGGACGATCAGGCCGGGGAAGAAGCGCGCGAGGCGCGACAGACGTTTTGCCATCTTGCCGACAGTGACATGCACCCGGTCACCGTGCACCGCGTCCCATGCCGCTTCGGCGACGCGTTCGACCGGAACGATCTCGAACCCGCTCGACGACAGGCGCTCGCGCGCGGGTTCGTTGCTGTCGGCGCTGACCTGATCGAGCAGCGGGGTGTCGATGAAGCCGGGCATCAGCGAGCGGACCCGGATGCCATGCTTGGCGAATTCGATTTCGAGCGCTTCGGTCAGCCCGCGCACCGCGAACTTGGTCGCCGAATAGACGGCGAGGCCGGCGACACCGTAGAAGCCCGATGCCGAACCGGTGTTGAGGATCGTTGCCCCGGGTGTGGCGCGAAGCAGGGGGAGCGCCGAATAGATGCCGTTGACCACGCCGCCGAAGTTGATCGCGATCAGCCGGTCGGCCTCTTCCGGCGCCATGTCGATGAACTGGCCGCCCGAGCCGATGCCCGCGTTATTGAACAGCACATCGAGCCGCCCGTCGCTGGCTTTTGCGAAGTCGGCCAGGGCAGCCCGCCACTGGTCGCGGTCGCGCACGTCCATGATGTGGCGCGACGAGGCGCCATCGGGGAGCAGGGCGGCGGTCTCGTCGATCCCCTGCGCGTTGACGTCGGCGATGCCCACGAACCAGCCCTGGGCCGCAAAATGACGCGCGGTCGCGCGGCCGATGCCCGAACCCCCGCCGGTAATGAAGATCGCCTTTCGTGCCACCCCGTCTCTCCTTACAATCTTGTCAGTTGAGATGCGGCAAAGCCAAGGCGAACGTCAAGCGAAAGGAGCGGGGCGGCGGGCCGCTTGTCGCGATGGTTGATCTATTCGGGATGGAAGCCCGCGAAACTCCATCTAAAAGCAAGCCGATATAGTTTCCGGTGAACGGGCAACGAGTAGGGGGATATCATGCTGTTATTGTCGATTTTGCTGGCGCTTGCGATGACGTCCAATCCGGCCCCGTCCAGGGAGGCGGCCGAACAGGAAGAGCCGTCGAAACCGGTCGGTAGCCCCGGGGACTGGGTCACGAGCGATGACTATCCCCTCACGGCAATACGCGATCAGCGTGAGGGCACGACGGGCTTTCGCCTGACCGTCGGCAAGGATGGGCTGCCGACGCGATGCGAGATCGTTGCGTCGAGCGGTCACGCCGATCTCGATGCAAAGACGTGCGAAGTCGTGATGGCGCGGGCGCGTTTCACGCCGGGTCACGACGCGAAGGGTCGTCCGGTCGGCGGCACCTATACCAGCCGGGTACGCTGGCAGGTCCCCGACACCTATCCCGAAGAACTGGCCGATGCGGGGTTTCACGTCGATGACGGTCGCGAAGGATGGCCTCGGGGGCCGATTGTGGATCCGACGATGTCGACCATCGACGCGGTAGGCCAGTATCCGCCCGCCGCGCGCGTGGCGCGGCAAGAGGGCGATGTCGCGATGATGCTGAGCATCGACGCGGCGGGCAAGGTCGCGCGGTGCGACGTGACCGAGACCAGCCTGTCGGCCTCGCTCGACGCGGCCGCATGCGAGTTGGTGCGCAGTGAAGGCCGCTTCCGTCCGGCCCTCGACAGCAACGGCAAGCCGGTGCGGGGTACGCTGCCCGCGATCTTTCGCTGGGTGTTGCCGCGCGATGATGAAGGCGACGCCTCCGGCCAGCGTCGCGCGCCGCCGCTTCGCAAGCTGGATCTTGGCGATCCCGGGAAAATGACGGCATCGGTCCTCATCGATGCCGAGGGCCGTATCGCAGATTGCCAATATGAAAGCTCGGGTGCCGCGGAGCAGGCGCCGAATCTTTGCGACCTGACCGGTGGAACCCAGCGCTACATCCCGTTTGTCGACGCCGGGGGGCGGCCGGTCGCGAAGCGTATCGTCATTCGGATGAGCGTCGATATGGAGGACGTCGAGGCCGCGAAACCCGCTCCGGGCGAATAGCTCGCAACCCCTAGACGCGGCGCCGCTTTCACCCTATGTTCAGGGAACGGGGCGCATTAATCGGGGCTCCTGACGTATGGAGGGGCGATTCTTGCGGCTGTTGCTGACCCTTTTGGCGCTACTCACCGGTTTTGCTGCGGCTGACCGGGCCGTTGCCG
>JAEWIL010000249.1 GCA_023387085.1 Pseudomonadota bacterium
GCGCAGGGCGTACTGCTCGACGTCGATCACGGCACCTCTCCCTTCGTCACCAGCTCGACCACCGTCAGCGGCACCGCCGCGAACGGCTCGGGCCTCGGTCCCTCGGCGGGCGGCTTCGTGCTCGGCATCGCCAAGGCCTATACGACGCGCGTCGGCAGCGGCCCTTTCCCGACCGAACTTGAGGACGAGATCGGCCAGCGACTCGGCGAACGTGGGCATGAATTCGGCACCGTCACGGGGCGCAAACGCCGCTGCGGCTGGTTCGACGCGGTACTGGTGCGCCAGAGCTGCGCGGTCTCGGGTGTCACCGGGATCGCGCTGACCAAGCTCGACGTGCTCGACGGCTTCGATACGATTCGCATCTGCACCGGCTATCGCCTCCGCGGCAAGATCCTCGACTATTTCCCGGCGCACGCCGCCGACCAGGCCGAGGTCGAGCCGATCTACGAGGAGATGGACGGCTGGCATGAAACCACCGCGGGCGCGCGCAGCTATGCCGACCTTCCCGCGCAGGCGATCAAATATGTCCAGCGCGTGCAGGAACTGATCGAAACTCCGATAGCGCTTGTGTCCACCAGCCCCGAGCGCGAGGACACGATCCTGATCCGCGATCCGTTCAGCGACTGACACCGGCAGAGGCGACATCGCGAATCGCCGCGACGAAGCCTGCCGGATCGTCTTCCTGGATGAAATGTCCACCCTTCAAGGTGCGGTGCGCCACACCGTTCGTTCCCGGGACACGCCCCAAAAATAAGCCGTCGCCGCCGCGCGTGATCGGGTCGCCGTCCGAAAAGCAACAGAGGAACGGCTTGTCGAACGCCTCCAGCGCCGCCCAGGCGCGCTTCTGGTCGGGCACCGCTACATTATCGCCGAGCGGCACGAACGACGGATAGACACGCGCCGCGACCTTTGATGCTTTCGTCGGAAAGGGCGCATCATAGGCGGCGATCTCGGCGGCGCTCAATTCGCGCTTCGTACCCGCCTTGACGATCCGGCCGATGGGAAAGACCGGGCTGTAGCGCGAAAAAGCGCGCCAGATCGAGAAAGCGCGCGGCGCCGCTTGTCCCTCCGGCAATCCGCCGTTGGCCAGCGCGACCCCGGCAAACCGCTCGGGCATTTCGGCGACGAGGCGCAGACCGATCAACGAACCCCAGTCCTGGCAGGCAAGGACGATGTTCCAAAGATTGAGCGCCTCGACCCACGCCCGCATCCATGCGACCTGCGCGGCATAGCTGTAATCGGCACGGCCGAGCGGCTTGTCCGAACGACCGAACCCGATGAGGTCGGGCGCGACTACACGGAAACCGGCACCTGTCGCCGGGCCGATCATATGGCGATAGAGATAGCTCCAGGTCGGCTCGCCGTGCAGCATCAGCACCGGCTGGGCGTCGGCCGGGCCCTCATCGACATAATGAACGCGAAGCCCGTCCGCGATCTCGATGTATTTCGGCGCATAAGGCCAATCGGGCAGCCCCTCGAACCGCGCGTCAGGCGTGCGATAAATCCGCATCAGATCTCCCCTGTTCCCCCGACCAGCTTAGCGCGCGGGCACCGCTTGTCCATGTGCGCCGATCGCTTATGGTGCGGCGATGCGCTTCGCTGTCTGTTTGCTGCCGATTCTTCTCGCCGCCTGCGGCACTGCCAGTTCCCAACCCGCGATGTCGCCCGGCGCCAAGGTCGATCGACTACTCGTCGACAAGAGCGATCGCCTGTTGATCGGCTATGCGAACGGCCGCGAAGTGATGCGGATCGGGAACATCCGGTTCGGCGATGCCCCTGTCGGACACAAGCGGTTCGAGGGAGACGAAAAGACGCCCGAGGGCGACTACAGGATCAGCGGACGCAACCCGAAGAGCGCCTATCACCTCTCGCTCCGCATCTCCTATCCCAACGCCGCCGACCGCGCCTATGCCAAGGCGCGCGGGCGCTCGCCCGGCGGCGACATCTTTATCCACGGCCAGCCGAACGCCTGGATCGGCGCCACGATCGCGCGTGACTGGACCGACGGCTGCATCGCGTTGTCGAACGCCGAGATCGAGCAGGTGTGGGACGCGGTTCCCGACGGCACACCGATCAGGATTCGTCCCTGAAACGCCGTCCGCCGCCGCTGGAAAGGCGCTTGCAATTACCGCCACGGCTGCCAGCTTGCGATCCATGCGAAGAATCTCTCTGGCGGCTGCCGCATCGTTTTTGATCCTCGCGCCCGCCACCGCGATGCCGCCGCCGCTGCCGGCAATTGAGGGGAAGGATGCGGCGACGCTGCAGCAGGACATGACCGCGGGGCGGATAAACAGCGAGGTGGTCACCGCCGTCTATCTCGACCGCATCCGGAACCTCGACGACAATGGCCCAAAGCTGAACGCCGTCATCGCAACCTTTCCCGATGCCATGACGGAAGCGCGGCGCCTCGACGCCGAACGCAAGGCGGGCAAGGTTCGCGGCCCGCTCCACGGCGTTCCGGTGCTGCTAAAGGACAATGTCGAAGCGGCGGGACCGGTTCCGACAACCGCCGGGTCGCTCGCCCTCGCCGACAATGTCACGAACCGCGACGCCCCGCTCGTCGCGCGTCTGCGCGAGGCGGGCGCGGTGATCCTCGGCAAGACCAACCTTTCGGAATGGGCGAATATCCGGTCGGACAATTCGAGCAGCGGGTGGAGCGCGGTCGGCAGCCTGACCAAGAATCCGCACGCCCTCGATCGCAACGCATGCGGGTCTTCGGCGGGCAGCGGCGCGGCGATCGCTGCAAGCCTCGCCGCGCTGGCGATCGGCACGGAAACCGACGGATCGATCACCTGTCCTGCCGGGATCAACGGCATCGTCGGTTTCAAGCCAAGCGTCGGACTGGTCAGCCGCAGCCTGATCGTGCCTATCAGCCACAGCCAGGATACGGCCGGACCGATGGCGCTGTCGGTCCGCGACGCCGCCGCGATGCTGACCGTGATCGCAGGCAGCGACCCGGCCGATCCGGCCACCGCTGACGCCGACGCCCGCAAGCGCGATTTTTCCGCCGCGCTTTCGACGGATGCACTGAAAGGCAGGCGGATCGGCATTCTGCGCGACCGCTTGGGCACCCGGCCGGACATTGCCGCGCTGTTCGATGCCGCCTTAAAAGCCATGGAGGATGCGGGCGCGACAATCGTCGAAATCAAGGACAGCAAGTCGGGTCTCGACGATCTCGGCAAGGCCGAACTCGAAGTGCTGATGACCGAGCTAAAAGCCGATATGGCCGGATATCTCGCATCCCTGCCAGACGCGAATGGGCCCAAGACGCTCGCCGATCTGATCGCCTTCAACAAGGCCCATCCGGAGGAGATGCGCTGGTTCGACCAATCGCTGTTCGAGCTGGCCGAGACGAAGGGCGGGCTCGACAGCGCGGCGTATCTCGATGCGAAGGCAAAGGCGGCGCGCCTGGCGGGGCCCGAAGGCATCGATCGCCTACTTCAGAACAACAAGGCCGACCTCCTCGTCGGCGTTACCAATGGTCCGGCGTGGACAACCGACCTCGTCAACGGCGACCATTATACCGGTCCCAGCGTCAGCCAGTTGCCCGCCGTCGCGGGCTATCCGCACCTGACCGTGCCCATGGGTGCAATCGAGGGGCTGCCTGTCGGCCTTTCCTTCATCGGACCGAAATGGAGCGACGCCGAGGTGCTCGCGGCGGGCTATGCCTATGAACAGGCAAGCGTGAAGCGGATCACGCCGACTTACCGCGCCGCGCTCGTCCCCTGAGGTCCGATCCCTTTCCCTCGATTTCGAGCAATTCCATCGGAACATGGATTGCGCGGACCGCGAGCCGGACCTCGATCAGGAACAGGATCAGCGAAACGAGCAGCAATAGCATCGCCACCGCGAACGCCCACGATGCCGCGACCCCCAGATCGATGCCGGCAAAAGCCTGCGTGAAAAGCAGCGCGACCAGCACGCAGACGACGATGCCGCACGCGACCGCCGAGAGGATCGAATTGTTGATGATCCGCACCCGGCGGTCGGCGATACGCAGCTCGGCGACGATGCGTTCGTGATCCAGACCTTTGGTCTCGGGCCAGCGCTCCATCAGGTTTCGCGACCGGTCGACGACGCGCGCGAGCCGGCCGGCGATAACATTGAGCAGGCTGCCGGTCGCCACCAGCAGAAAGACTGGTGTGACCGACAGCTGGATAGTCTGGGCGATTGCTCCGGCGTCTGCCGTCATCAGCCCGCCGCGACCGACGGCGTATTCACGCCGTGCATGGCCAGGAATTTGCGGATGTTGCGCGCGGCCTGGCGAATGCGCTGCTCATTCTCGACCATCGCGATGCGGACATAGCCTTCACCGTCCTCGCCATAGCCGACGCCCGGCGCGACCGCGACCTTGGCATGGGTCAGGAGCTGCTTGGAAAATTCGAGGCTGCCCATCTCCCTGAGCGCGGGCGGCAGCGGCGCCCAGGCGAACATCGAGGCGGGCGGGCTCGGTATATCCCAACCGGCGCGCGCGAAGCTTTCGACCATCACGTCGCGGCGCTTCTGATAGAGTTCGCGGTTCTTCGCAACGATGTCCTGCGGGCCGTTGAGCGCAGCGCAGGCTGCGGCCTGAATCGGTGTGAAGGCGCCATAGTCGAGGTACGATTTCACGCGCGTCATCGCCGCGATCAAGCGCTTGTTCCCGACCGCGAAGCCCATACGCCAGCCCGCCATCGAATAGGTTTTCGACATCGAGGTGAACTCGATCGCGACATCCTTCGCGCCCGGCACCTGCAGAATCGAAGGCGTCGGATTGCCGTCGTAATAGAGCTCCGAATAGGCCAGATCGCTGAGAACCCAGACCTTGTTTTCTTTCGCCCAGGCGACGAGCCGCTCGTAGAAGGCGAGATCGACGGCTTCGGCGGTTGGGTTCGACGGATAATTGACCACCAGGATCGACGGGCGCGGGACGGTAAACGCCATCGCGCGGTCGAGCGCGCGCCAGTAATTCTCGTCGGGCGTCGTCGGCACGCTGCGGATCGTCGCTCCGGCGATGATGAAGCCAAAGGTGTGGATCGGATAGCTGGGGTTCGGCGCCAGCACGACATCGCCGGGACCGGTGATCGCGGTTGCGAGACTGGCGAGTCCTTCCTTCGACCCCATCGTCACGACGACTTCGGTTTCGGGGTCGAGGTCGACGTTAAACCGGCGGCCATAGTAATTTGCCTGCGCGCGGCGGAGGCCCGGAATACCCTTTGATTGCGAATAACCGTGCGCGTCAGGTTTCATCGCCACTTCGCAGAGTTTTTCGATGACATGCGCGGGCGGCGGCAGGTCGGGGTTGCCCATTCCCAGGTCGATGATGTCCTCGCCCGCGGCGCGGGCGGCCGCACGCATCGCATTGACTTCAGCGATGACATAGGGCGGCAGGCGCTTGATGCGATAGAATTCATCTTCGGACATGGGAAACTAGAACAACTCCTTTACGTATGGGTTTGGGTTGACGCGCGCGGCAATCTCGCCAGCCGCATCGCGGCTTGTTATAGGCATTATATCCGCACTGACCAGCAGGAACGAGCATGAGCGACACGGGTAGCGACAAGGGCGGGGACGAGACGGCGGAAGCAGCGAATCCCTTCATTCCGTCGCCCGAAGACATGCAGCATTGGATGAGTGTCCTGGCGCGCGCGCAACAGATGATGCTGGAATACGCACTCGGCCAGGCGAACGACGGCAACAGCGCCGCCGCCGGCCTGTTCGATCCGACGAGTTGGCTGAAGAATCCGACAACGCAGGCCTGGGCCGAGCAATCGGCGAAGATGTGGGAACAAGGCGCGGCCTTCTGGACCTCGCTCGCGACGTTGCAGCCCTTCGCGCCCGCCGCCGCCGACGCGCCGAAGGACAAGCGGTTCGCCGATCCCGACTGGAACGCCAACCCGGTGTTCGCACTGATCCGCCAGACCTATGGCCTGCTCTCCGAGCAATTGCTGACGACGACGCGCCAGATGACCGGGCTCGACGAGCATGCGCGCGCGAAAATGGAGTTCGCGGCAAAGACCATGGCCGATGCGCTGTCGCCGTCGAACCTCGCGATCACCAATCCCGAGGTCATCAAACGCGCGGTCGAAACGCGTGGCGAGAGCTTGCTCAAGGGCCTCAAGCATATGTTGACCGACCTGTCGCGCGGCCAGCTCAGCCATGTCGACCCTGACGCGTTCGAAGTCGGCGTGAACATCGCGACGACGCCTGGCAAGGTGATTCACGAAACCGATCTGTACCAGCTCATCCAATATGAGCCGACGACGAAGAACGTCTTCTCCGTCCCGCTCGTCATCTTCCCGCCATGGATCAACCGTTTCTACATCCTCGACCTTAACCCCGCGAAAAGCTTCGTCGCCTGGGCGGTCGATCAGGGACTGACGGTGTTCATGGTGTCGTGGAAATCCGCCGATGCGTCGATGAGCGAAGTCGTTTGGGACGACTATATCGCGGCGCAGGTCGATGCGATCGATACGGCGCGCGAGTTGCTGAACGTCCCTGCTGTCCACACCATCGGCTATTGCGTCGCCGGCACGACGCTCGCCGCGACGCTCGCGATGCTGGCGGCACGCGGCGAGGCCGACAAGGTCAAATCGGTCACCTTCTTTACCGCGCAGGTCGACTTCGAACTCGCGGGCGACCTCAAGATGTTCGTGGACGACAGTTATCTTGGCCTGCTCCAGCAATTGTCGGCCGGGGGCTTCCTCGACGGACGCTATATGGCGGCGACCTTCAACAGCCTGCGCGGGCGCGACCTCATCTGGAATTATGTCGTCGGCAATTATCTGCTCGGTAACGACTATCCGCCGTTCGACCTGCTCTACTGGAACGGCGACGTCACCAATCTGCCCGCGAAATGGCACCGGCAATATCTGGTCGATCTCTACCGCGACAATCGGCTCGTCGTTCCCGGCAGCCTGTCCGCGATGGGAACGCCGCTCGACCTCCGAAAGATCGAAACGCCCGCCTATATCCAAGCTGGGCGCGAGGATCATATCGCACCGCTCGCCAGCGTCTGGCGGCTGATGGACAATCTGTCCGGCCCCAAAACCTTCCTGCTCGCCGGGTCGGGCCATATCGCGGGCGTCGTCAACCCGCCCGCCGCGGGCAAGTATCAATATTGGACCGGCGACAATGACGCCGCGACGCTCGATGACTTCATCGCGAGTGCAAACGAGACCAAAGGAAGCTGGTGGCCGCACTGGATCGACTGGATTTCGGAACAGGACAGCGCGAAAACGCCCGTCAAGGGGCCGCGCATTCCCGGCAAAGGCCGTAAAAGGGCGATCGAAGACGCCCCGGGCCGCTACGTCAAACAGCGGTAATATCCCGCGCCTACGATAGCTTCGGACCGGCGCTCAAAATTTTTGTGCAGTGCACAAATTTTCTCTTGAAATCGCCGATCCACTCCTATATTGTGCACTGCAACATAAAGGAGTTGTCCCGATGGCTACCAAGATGGATAGTGCCGAAAAGGCTTTCGAAGCCGCGACGCTGGAAACCGCCGCCAAGCCGGTGGCCGCTCCTGTCGCGCCGGCTGTTGCCGCGCCTGCGGCACCCGTTAAGACCAAGACTGTCGCGGCCAAGGCCAAGCCGGTCCAAAAGAAAGCCGCAAAGCCGGCAGCAAAGAAGGTCGCTGCCAAGAAGGCGGCCGCCAAGACCATTGCCCCCAAATCCGCGAAGACTGCGCCGAAGCCGGCCGGCCTCGCTACCAAAGGACTGAAGACCATGAACGACACCGTCAAGAAGTTCGCCGACGAAGCCAAGACCCGCGCCGAAACGCTGACCGCTGATTTCCAGGCGCGTTCGAAGGACGCCTTCGCCAAGTCGAGCAAGCTCGCCGAGGAAGCCGTCGAATTCAACAAGGCAAACGTCGAAGCGCTCGTCGAAGCCGGCAAGATCGCGGCCAAGGGCCTCGAAACGCTCAGCCAGGAAGGCGTTGCCTTCGCTCGCAAGAGCTTTGAAGACACGTCGGCTGCCGTCAAGGGCTACACCGCCGTCAAGTCGCCGGCCGATTTCTTCAAGCTGTATGCCGAAAACAGCAAGAAGGCGTTCGACGCCGCTGTCGCGCAGACCTCGAAGACCAGCGAACTCGTCGTCAAGCTGACGAACGACAGCTTCGCGCCGATCTCGAACCGCGTTTCGGTCATCACCTCGAAGATGAAGGCCGCCTGAGGCTTCCCATCTTCCCGTTGGCGCGGCCCCCTCTCCCCTCCGATCCGCGCCGACATGCCAAGACCGCTCGCTTCCCTATGGAAGCGGGCGGTCCTTGTTTTCGCGAACCCGAATGGCGAACAATCGGTAAAAATGCCGGTGCTCGCCCTCTTGCGATTCCGCCCCGGCTTGCGATATTCCCCTTGATGATGCTTCCCGCTTCGATCCCTCACATCGTCCGCGCCATGGCGGGCAAGGATGACGACGTTTCCGGCACCCCCGGCGTCGGCATCGCTACGCGCACGCGCGCGAAGCCCAAAAAGCCCTCGATGTACAAGGTGCTGCTGCTCAACGACGACTATACGCCGATGGAATTCGTCGTGATGGTGCTGCAGCGCTTCTTCAACATGGATATCGAACAGGCAACGCAGGTCATGCTGCACGTCCACCAACAGGGCGTCGGCGTTTGCGGTGTGTTCAGCTACGAAGTCGCCGAAACCAAGGTCAACCAGGTGATGGACGCCGCGCGGCAGAACCAGCATCCGCTGCAGTGCACGCTGGAAAAGGCTTAAGCTAACCCGCCTTCGCCGCCTGTTCGGCCTTGAGCGCCGGCGACGGTTCGCCTTTCAGATCGCCATAGCGCAACGGTTCACCGCATCCGGGGCAAATATTCGCCATCCCGACATCAGCACCGCATGCGCGGTGGGTATAGCGCATCGCCGGTCCTGCGCCGGTCTCACCCTCGGCATAGGCCCAGCGCTCGGCCCAGTTTCGCATCGCATAAAGGACGTCGAACAGATCCTTACCTTTCGCGGTCAGGCGATATTCGTGACGCACTGGGCGTTCCTGATAGGGATGGCGATCGACCACCCCCTCGGCGACCAGCCGCTTGAGCCGAGCCGAAACGAGCTGCGGACCAAGTCCCGTGTGCGCCGCGATCGCCTCGAACCGCCGGCGCCCGAAGAACAGGTCGCGCAGGATCAGCAGCACCGCACGGTCGCCAAGCAGTTCGGCCGACCGGCCGACGGGGCAATATGTATCCGACAGATCGGCGCGCTTGGGCATCGCTATACTCGGCTGCAAAATAATCTCTTGTCACTATGATTATCATAGTTACAGTGAGCCGCAAGAGGAGAGTCGCATGCCCAATCCCGCAGCCGTGATCATCGGCGCCGGCGACGCCACCGGAGGAGCCATCGCCCGCGCTTTCGCGGCCGAAGGCCTGACCGCCTGCGTCAACCGCCGTGCGCGCAATGCCGATCAGCTCGAAGCGTTGGCACAATCGATCCGCGACGACGGCTACCAGGCGCGCGCCTATCCCGCCGACGCGCGCGTTGAGGACGAGATGATCGCGCTTTTCGACCGTGTCGAGGCCGACGTCGGCCCTGTGGAGGTCGCGGTGTTCAACATCGGCGCCAATGTGAACTTCCCGATCGCCGAAACGACGGTGCGCGTTTACGCCAAGGTGTGGGAAATGGCCTGCCTCGGCGGCTTCCTGATGGGGCGCGAGGCGGCGAAGCGCATGATCCCGCGCGGGCGCGGCACGATCCTCTTCACCGGTGCGACCGCAAGCCTTCGCGGCGGGGCGGGCTTTTCGGCCTTCGCGGGCGCCAAGGGTGCGCTGCGGATGCTCGCGCAATCCATGGCGCGTGAACTGGGGCCCAAGGGCATCCATGTCGCGCACACGATCATCGACGGCGCGATCGATACCGACTTCATCAAGGGGCGCCACCCCGATTTCGACAATGCGAAAGCACAGGATCTGATCCTCAATCCCGATGCGATTGCGGCCAATTATGTGATGCTTCACAAACAGCCGAGGAGCGCATGGACGCACGAACTCGATCTCCGTCCCTGGGGAGAAAAATGGTGACGAAAACGCTCGAACTCATCTTCGATTTCGGTAGTCCTAATGCCTATTTGACGCTGACGGTGCTGCCCGAGCTGCTCGATCGCACCGGCACGGACCTCGTCATCACGCCCTGCCTGCTCGGCGGCATTTTCAAGGCGACGGGGAACAAGGCACCGATGGTCCAGTACGCCGACGCACCCGCAAAGCTCGCTTATGAAAATCTGGAAATGCGCCGCTTTATCGAAAAGCACGGCCTGACCAAATTCCGCCTCAACCCGCATTTCCCGGTCAACACGCTGACGATCATGCGCGGCGCGATCGTTGCCGAGGACGAGGGCAATCTCGACGATTATGTCGATGCGGTGAACCGCGCGATGTGGGAAGAGGGGCTGAAAATGGACGACCCCGACGTCATCGCAACCTTCCTGTCGGCGAACGGCTTCGACGGTCCGGCCTTGCTGGCACGCACGCAGGAACCCGATATCAAGGCAAAGCTGGTCGCCAATACCGAAGCCGCGGTGGCGCGCGGCGTATTCGGCATCCCGACCTTCTTTGTCGGCGATGACATCTTCTTCGGAAAGGACCGCCTCGGTCAGGTCGAAGAGGCGCTCGCCTGATTCTGCGGCGCGCGCCGCTCGCCTATCGTGCCCCGAAGCGCCAGCGGAGCAACGGCCGCGCGAGAATCAAGCCCGCCAGAAACCCGCCGACATGCGCCCAGATCGCAACCGCGCCGAACCCGCCGCCGCCCGCGAACCCAAGCGCGAGTTGCAGGCCGATCCATGCCGCGGCCAGCCACAGCGCGCGCACCCAGTGCGCCGGGATCGGCCCGATCGCCGATGTCTGCGTTCGGCTGAAAATCAGCGCGAAGACCGCAAGCAGCGCCGAGATCGCGCCGCTCGCGCCGATCATCGGGATCGCCGACCCCGGGTCGGCGAGGAATTGCGCGAGCGCGCCGGCATAGGCACCGGCGAGCAGCAGCAGCGCGATCGCCTTGCCGCCGAGCGGCGCCTCGAGTTGGCGACCGATAAACAGCAGCATCACCATGTTGAAGATCAGGTGCAGCCAGCCGCCGTGCAGAAAGGCCGAGGTCAGCGGCGTCAGCACAAAGGGCACCAGCGCGCCGGGCGGCAGGATCAACTCGCTGCCGAGCCGAGCGGGGACGAACCCCGCGCGCATGATCGCTTCCCCCTGATAGCCGGTAATCCAGAGCAGGATGAAGAGGACCACGCACACCAGCGCATAGCCGGTAACCAGCGGGGCTTCCTGCGGCTTCATCGCTCCGGTCCGCCGGTCAGACGAATTCGATCTTCGTCACCAGATAATATTTGTCGCCCGAGGGCACGGTGACCTCGACCTCGTCGTCGACCTTGCGGCCGATCAGCGCGCGACCGAGCGGCGAGTTGTAGCTGATCTTGCCTTCCTTGGCATCGGCTTCGGCCTGCCCGACGATCTGGTAGCGGACGGGCTTGTCATCCTCGTCGGCGAGCGTGACGGTCGCGCCGAACACGATGCGGTCGCCCGACAGCGTCGTCGGGTCGATCACCTGCGCGCGCGACAGGCGATCCTCGAGATCGCCGATCGTCGCCTCGACCTGGCCCTGGCGTTCCTTGGCGGCGTGATATTCGGCATTTTCCGAAAGGTCGCCATGCGCGCGCGCTTCCTCGATCGCGTCCACGATCAGGGGTCGCTCGGCTTTGAGAGCCTGGAGCTGTGCGCTCAGCTTCTCATAGCCTTCCTGCAGCATCGGAACCTTTTCAACGCTTGCCATTATCCTGTTGTCCTTCGTCAATAATCCGCCGCCAGCGAAACTTCGCCGGGGCGGCTGAGCCGCTTTTCCATAATGTCGGGGAGGTGGAGCGGTCCCTCAATAATAGTCTTGAAGCGGCTTCACTTCAAGAGAGTGCGCGCGCAGCGCCCCGATCGCGTGGGTCGCCGCATCGCTGGCCGCCGCCGTCGTATAATAAGCGACATCGGCCGCGAGCGCCGACGCGCGGATCGATTGCGAGTCCTGCAAGCTTTGCCAGCCTTCGGTCGTATTGAAGATCAGCTGCACGTCGCCGTCCTTGATCCGGTCGACGATATGCGGGCGTCCCTCGGCAACCTTGTTGACGCGCTCGACCGCGATGCCCTGCCCGGCAAGATAGGTCGCGGTACCGCCGGTGGCGATCACCTGCCAACCCCAGTCCGCGAGCCGCTTCACCGCCTCGACGATGCGCGGCTTGTCGCTGTCCTTCACCGACACGAACAGGCGCCCGGTCGTCGGCAGGCGGTCGCCGGCGCCCAGCTGCGCCTTGGCAAAGGCCAGATTGAAATCGCGATCGATTCCCATGACTTCGCCGGTAGACTTCATCTCGGGTGACAAGACCGGATCGGTGCCCGGGAAGCGCGCGAAAGGGAACACCGCTTCCTTCACCGCGACATGCGCGATGTCGCGATTGATCCGGGGCAGATCGGCGAGCTTCTCGCCCGCCATCACCCGCGCCGCGATCTTGGCGATCGGCGAGCCCACCGCTTTCGCGACGAAGGGCACGGTGCGGCTGGCGCGCGGGTTGACCTCGATCAGATAGACCTCGTCGTCCTTGACCGCGAACTGGATGTTCATCAGGCCGCGCACCTCGAGCGCGCGGGCGAGCGCATCGGCCTGCCGCTCGATCTCTGCGACGATCCCCGCCGACAGGCTGTACGGCGGAATCGAGCAGGCGCTGTCGCCCGAATGGACACCGGCCTCCTCGATATGCTGGAGCACGCCCGCCACGACCACATCGGTCCCGTCGCACAAAGCATCGACATCGACCTCGATCGCGTCGCGCAGATAGCGGTCGATCAGCACCGGCGAGTCGCCCGATACCTGGACCGCGGTCTCGATATAATGTTCGAGCTGCGCCTGATCGTCGACGATTTCCATAGCCCGGCCGCCGAGCACATAGGAGGGGCGCGTCAGCACCGGATAACCGATGCGCGCCGCGACCGCGACGGCTTCCTCGCGGCTGCGCGCGATGCCATTCTCGGGCTGCTTGAGGCCAAGCTTGTTGACCAGTGCGGCGAAACGCTCGCGATCCTCGGCGAGGTCGATCGCGTCGGGCGAGGTGCCGAGGATCGGGATGCCCGCCTCGGCCAGCGCCTGTGCGAGCTTGAGCGGCGTCTGCCCGCCGAACTGGACGATCACGCCCATCAGCTCGCCCTTCGACATTTCGACGTGGAGGATTTCGAGCACATCCTCGGCGGTCAGCGGCTCGAAATAGAGGCGGTCCGATGTGTCATAGTCGGTCGACACCGTCTCCGGGTTGCAGTTGACCATGATCGTTTCATAGCCCGCCTCTTCCAATGCGAAGCAGGCGTGGCAGCAGCAATAGTCGAACTCGATCCCCTGCCCGATCCGGTTCGGGCCGCCACCGAGAATGACCACCTTCTTGCGGTCGCTCGGGTTCGCCTCATTCTCGGGCTCGCCGAAGGTCGGCGCTTCGTAGGTCGAATAGAGATACGGCGTCTTCGCAGCGAATTCGGCGGCGCAGGTGTCGATCGTCTTGAACACCGGCCGCACGCCCAGCTTGTGGCGCAGCGCGCGCACTTCGGCTTCGGTGACGCCGCCGGTCATCGCCTTGACCGCTTCGTGGACCAGTCCCGAACCGCGCGCGGTCGCCTGCTTCGATCCGGGGCGAAGGTTCGCCGACTGGAGCGCGAGATAGGCAAGCCGCTTGTCCGAAAAGCCCATCGCCTTGAGCCGCCGCAGTCCCCGGGCATCGCGCGGCAGGCCGTTTTCGCAGACATCCTGCTCGGCCGCGACGATTTCGGCGATGCGTTCGAGGAACCACATGTCGTAGCCGGCGACGCGGTTGATGTCGGCGAGCGGCAGCCCCTCGCGAATCGCCTGCGCGGTGTTGAGCAGCCGGTCGGGGGTGCGCTGCGCCAGTTCGTTGCGGAGCTGGTCATGGCTCGCGCCCTTCAACCGCTCGACGAAGTTGAAGCCGGACAAGCCGGTCTCCAGCCCGCGCAGCGCCTTTTGCAGGCTTTCGTGGATCGTGCGCCCGATCGCCATCACCTCGCCGACCGACTTCATCGCGGTCGACAGCGTCGCCTCGGCGCCCTTGAACTTCTCGAAGGCGAAGCGCGGGATCTTGGTGACGACATAGTCTATCGTCGGTTCGAACGACGCCGGGGTCACGCCGGTGATGTCGTTCATGATCTCGTCGAGCGTGTAGCCGACCGCCAGCTTCGCCGCGACCTTGGCGATCGGGAAGCCCGTCGCCTTCGAGGCGAGCGCCGACGAGCGCGACACGCGCGGGTTCATCTCGATCACGATCAGGCGGCCGTCCTTGGGATTGACCGCGAACTGGACGTTCGACCCGCCCGTTTCGACCCCGATCTCGCGCAGCACCGCGATGCTCGCGTTGCGCATGATCTGATATTCCTTGTCGGTCAGCGTCAGCGCCGGCGCGACGGTGATGCTGTCGCCCGTATGCACGCCCATCGGATCGACATTCTCGATCGAGCAGATGATAATGCAATTGTCCTTGCGGTCGCGCACCACCTCCATCTCATATTCTTTCCAGCCGAGGAGCGATTCCTCGATCAGGACTTCGGTGGTCGGCGACGCGATCAGGCCGCCGCGGACGATATGTTCGAACTCCTCGCGGTTGTACGCGATGCCGCCGCCGGTGCCGCCGAGCGTGAACGACGGGCGGATGATCGAGGGCAGTCCGGTGCGTTCGAGCACCGCGAACGCCTCGTCGAGCGTGTGCGCGACACCGCTGCGCGCGCTTTCGAGCCCGATCTTGTCCATCGCGGCGCGTAACTTCTGCCGGTCCTCGGCCTTGTCGATCGCCTGGGCATCGGCGCCGATCATCTCGACGCCGTACTTGGCGAGCGTGCCGTCCTGCGCGAGCGCGAGCGCGGTATTGAGCGCGGTCTGCCCGCCCATCGTCGGCAGCACCGCGTCGGGGCGCTCCTTCGCGATGATCTTCGCGACGATCTCGGGCGTGATCGGCTCGACATAGGTGGCGTCGGCCAGATCGGGATCGGTCATGATCGTCGCCGGGTTGGAGTTGACGAGGACGATGCGATAGCCCTCCTCCTTCAGCGCCTTGATCGCCTGCGTCCCCGAATAGTCGAACTCGCACGCCTGACCGATAACGATCGGGCCGGCGCCAATGACGAGGATGGATTGGATGTCGGTTCTTTTGGGCATTATTTTTTCTTCAAGCCATCTTTTGAAATGTCTACGTCCCACCCATCGTAGGTCAGACCGAACTCGCTCGCAAAAGAGCAAAAAACTGGAACGGTGTGCTTGATCCAATCTTCGATCACCGGGGCCTCTTCGCCGATCAGCAATCGTCCGTTACCAGATTCCAGCACTGAAAAGCCTTTGCTCTTCGCAAATGCCGAGGCTCTTATGATGCTTTCATCTGGCCCGACCAACAGATGCGTTATTGCTCGCTCTTGTTCGATATCTAGGCCGTTAGCTTTCATGCGGTCCATGATCGCGAAGCTCGGCTCAAGAACCTTCCTAATGCATTCGCCATAAGGCTGACCTGTCATCGAAGAATCCTTAGTCGGAGTGGCATTGCCGCAGCCTGAAAATGTGAGAGCAAATGCTGCTAACGAAAGGAAGAGAGGTCTTTTCAACGCAGCCCACCCACAAACTTCTCGAACAGATAGAAGCTGTCCTGCGGCCCCGGGCTCGCCTCGGGGTGATATTGCACGCTGAACGCATTTTTGCCCGTGATCGCGATGCCGCAGTTCGATCCGTCGAACAGACTCTTGTGCGTTTCGACCACGCCGGCGGGCAGCGTCGCGGCGTCGACCGCGAAGCCGTGGTTCATGCTGGTGATCTCGACCACGCCATCTTCTGCGCGCTGCACCGGATGGTTCGCGCCGCGGTGCCCCTGATGCATCTTCACGGTCTTCGCGCCCGCCGCCAGCCCGAGCATCTGGTGACCGAGGCAGATGCCGAAGATCGGCACGTCGCGTTCGAGCAATCCCCGGATCACCGGCACCGCATAGTCGCCCGTCGCGGCGGGGTCGCCGGGGCCGTTCGAGAGGAATACGCCCGCGGGCTGGTGGCTTAGCACCTCGTCGAGGGTTGCGGTCGCGGGCACCACGGTGACGCGCGCACCAGCCTTCACGAGGTTGCGGAAGATATTGTCCTTCGCGCCATAGTCGATCGCGACGACATGCGGGCGCGCGCCGCCATCGGCGGCCGCATAGCCATGCCCCAGCGTCCACGTGCCGCCGGTCCAGTCGCCCGTGTCGGTGCGGCTGACGGTCTTTGCAAGGTCGAGCCCTTCCAGTCCCGACCAGCCGCGCGCCATGGCGAGCAGCTCGTCGATGTCGAACTTGCCGTCGGGGCTGTGCGCGATGACGCCGTTCGGCGCGCCCGCTTCACGGATGCGGCGGGTCAGCGCGCGCGTGTCGATGCCCGCAAGCCCGATCACGCCCTGTTCGATCATCCATTCGGGGAGCGTCTGGACGCTGCGGAAATTGCTCGGCTGCGTCGGCAGTTCGCGCGTAATCGCGCCGAGCGCGCCATGCACGCCGCGCTCCATATCTTCCGGGTTTGCGCCGACATTGCCGATGTGCGGGAAGGTGAAGGTGACGACCTGCCCCGCATAGCTCGGGTCGGTCAGGATTTCCTGATAGCCCGTCATCGACGTGTTGAAACAGATCTCGCCCACCGCGGCGCCGCTTGCGCCATAGCCGACCCCCCACAGGATCGTGCCATCGGCAAGGACAAGAACGCCCGTGGCCCCGGACGGCTGGGTTTCGGGCGCGACGGATGGATTGGCTGGTGCCATTTAAACTGCTCCGGACGGGGGGCTAAACGGCCGACCAAGTAGGCGTCAAAAAAGTGATTCACAAGCTATCGGATTTGAAATCTTCCCGCTAAGAGTGCTTCTTTCCCACATTGCAGCGCAAGAGGACACGTCATGATTCGCGACGACATCAAGGCTGCGCAGGTTGCCGCGATGAAGGCCGGCGACAAGGCGCGTCTCGGCACCATCCGGCTGATGCTGGCCAAGATCAAGGACAAGGACATCGAACTCCGCACCGGCACCGCGCCGGCCGACGACGATGTGCTCGTCACCGACGTCCTGCAAAAGATGGTGAAGCAGCGGCGCGAATCGATCACCATGTACGAACAGGGCGGCCGTCAGGAGCTCGCAGATATCGAGGCGGCCGAGGTCGCGGTGATCGAGGATTTCCTGCCCGCGCAGCTTTCGGACGACGAGGCGACGGCGGCGATCAAGGCGATCGTGGTCGAACTTGGCGCCGAGAGTCTGAAGGACATGGGCAAGGTGATGGCCGCGGTGAAGGAGCGGCTCGGCAGCCAGCTCGACATGAGCAAGGCGTCGGGCTGGGTGAAGGCGGCGCTCTCCTGACACAGGCCCTCCCCGCCTGCTTGCGGGCGGGTGCCGGCGGGGGCATATCGCGAATATGACCCTCACCCCGCAATGGCTCGACGAACTCCGGTCGCGGATCACGCTGTCGACCCTGATCGGTCGCACGGTGAAGATAACCCGCGCCGGCCGCGAGTATAAGGCTTGCTGCCCCTTCCATAACGAAAAGACGCCCAGCTTCACGATCAACGACGAAAAGGGCTTCTACCACTGCTTCGGTTGCAGCGCGCATGGCGACGCGATCCGCTGGATGACCGACCAGCGCGGCCTGTCGTTTATGGACGCGGTCAGGGAGCTCGCCGCCGAGGCCGGGATGGAGGTCCCCGCCGCCGATCCGCGCGCAGCGAAAAAGGCCGAAGAGCAGGCGAGCCTGCGCGATGTGACGCAGGCGGCCGCAGACTGGTTCACCCAGCAGCTTGGCAGCAGCAACGGGGCGCCGGCGCGCGAATATCTGGCGAAGCGCGGCATTTCGGACGCCACCCGCGCCACCTTCGGTTTCGGCCTCGCGCCCGACAGCCGCAGCGCGCTGAAAGAGGCGCTCAAGAAATTCCCGACCGCGATGCTCGTCGAGGCCGGGATGCTGATCGCGGTTGATGACAAGGAGCCTTATGATCGCTTCCGCGGGCGGCTGATGATCCCGATCCGCGACGCGCGCGGGCGTGTGATCGCGTTCGGCGGCCGCATCCTCGGCGACGGCGAGCCCAAATATCTGAACTCGCCCGAAACGCCGCTCTTCGACAAGGGGCGCACGCTCTACAATCTCGACAAGGCGAGCCCTGCCTCGCGCCAGACGAACCGGATCATCGTCGTCGAAGGCTATATGGACGTCATCGCGCTCGCCGAGGCGGGGATCGCCGACGCGGTCGCGCCGCTCGGCACCGCGCTCACCGAGAACCAGCTCGGGATGATCTGGCGCATGGTGCCCGTGCCCGTCCTCTGCTTCGACGGCGACAGCGCCGGGCAGAAGGCGGCGATGCGCGCCGCGATGCGCGCGCTCCCCCTGCTCCGCCCCGGCTTCAGCCTCGCCTTCGCGACCCTGCCGGCGGGACAGGACCCCGACGATATCGTCCGCGCCCGTGGCGCCTCGGGCTTCACCGACATATTGGAAGACGCACAGCCGCTCGTCGACCGCCTCTGGACCCACGAGGTCGCGGCGGGGCCGCTCGCCACGCCCGAGGAACGCGCCGCGCTCAAAGCCCGCCTCCTTGCCCACGCCGACGCGATCCAGGACGCCGACGTCCGCCACCATTATCGCGAAGCGTTTCGCGAAAAGCTCGACGCGCTCTTTGCCCGCAAACAGCCCGAACGCGGCCCCCGCGTCCCTTGGGCGCCGCAGCCGCAGCGCGGCGGTCGCCGTTTCCAGCCCGACCCGCGCCTCCAGCCGCCCGCCGACGAAACGCGCGCGCTCAGCCAGTCGGGCATCGCCACCCCTTATGCCGCGGCGCTGATCGGGGGGCTATTGCGCTATCCGGAGGCGATCCGGCGCCACGAGGACGCGCTTTTCCGCCTCCATATCCCCGATTCCGGCGACGCCGAACTGCTCGGCGCAATGCTTGACATCGCAAATGCCCAAGAAGGGCTTGATTGCGAGGGGTTGCTTGCCATATTGGAGCCGATGAAAGTGTATAATAGGGCGACGACATTGCTCAGAGCCGACGGAATGCACTTCTCATTCAATCGACGGCTTGAAGGCGAAGAGGCCGATGCGGCACGTGAAATCGCGCTGCGCGACCTTGACGAATATATCGGCGTGCTGGTCAGCCAGCCCGAAATCCGCGCGCGGCTCGCCGAAGCCACCGCGGACTTTCAGCGCACGATGGATGACGAAGGCCTGGCGCGTCAGCAAAAGCTGCGCGCGATGGATGAGGAACTGACCCGCCGCCTGGCCGCGCTGTCCGACAGCAGCCAGTAACGACCATTTGATGCCCCAAGGCAGGAACGACGAACGCATATGGCCACCAAGAACACCGAAGCCGACACCGACGCCCCGCTGATCGACCTCAACGAGGCCGACGTCAAAAAGCTGATCGCGCGCGGCAAGAAGCGCGGATATCTGACCTATGACGAACTGAACGAAGCGCTGCCGCAGGACGAGATGTCGTCCGAGCAGATCGAGGATATCATGTCGGCGATCAGCGACATGGGCATCAATATCGTCGAGAGCGACGAGGACGTACAGGAAGAGGCCGAACAGGAAGCCGACGATGAGGTCGATGTTTCGGCCGGCACCGGATCGGTCTCGAACCCCGCGATCGAGAAGAAGAAGGAAACGGTCGATCGCACCGACGATCCCGTTCGCATGTATCTGCGCGAAATGGGCGCGGTCGAACTGCTCAGCCGCGAGGGCGAGATCGCGATCGCGAAGCGCATCGAGGCGGGCCGCGACACGATGATCCTCGGCCTGTGCGAAAGCCCGCTGACCTTCAACGCGATCATCGACTGGTCGACGGCGCTCAACAACGGCGACATGCAACTGCGCGAGATCGTCGACCTCGAAGCGATGCTGTCGAAGGATCCGGCGCCCGAAAACCTCGACGAGGAAGGCGCCGAGGACGACGGCGAAATCAGCGAAAAGACCGCCGGCGTCTCGTTCAAGGACGAGGACGACGTCGAGGAGGAACCCTCGGCCGACGGCGACGACGAGGACGGCGAAGGCTCGTCGGGCAAGCGCGAGAGCTTCGAGGAGGACGAGGAAGACAACACCCTCAGCCTCGCCGCGATGGAAGAGCTGCTGAAGCCCGACGCGCTCGAGAAATTCGCGAACATCACCAAGAGCTTCAAGGCGTTCCAGAAGCTGCAGGAAGCGCGCCTCGAATCGCTCTCGGGCGGCGAGGAATTCCCCGCGGCTTCGGAAAAGAAATATCACAAGCTGCGCGAGGAACTCACCGCGCAGGTCGAGAGCGTGCAGTTCCACGGCACCAAGATCGAATATCTGGTCGACCAGCTGTACAGTTATAACCGCCGCCTGACCGCGCTGGGCGGCCAGATGCTGCGGCTCGCCGAACGCCACAAGGTTCCCCGCAAATCGTTCCTCGACAATTATGTCGGGCGCGAGCTCGAAGAGAATTGGCTCGACGAGGTCGGCGGGATCGACAAGAAATGGGCCGCTTTCGCCGAGAATGAAGCCGGCGCGGTCGACCGCATCCGCGTCGAAATCAGCGAAATCGCGCAGGCGGCGGGCATGAGCCTGACCGAATTCCGCCGCGTCGTGAACATGGTCCAGAAGGGCGAGCGCGAGGCACGCATCGCCAAGAAGGAAATGGTCGAGGCGAACCTCCGCCTCGTGATCTCGATCGCCAAGAAATACACCAACCGCGGCCTGCAGTTCCTCGACCTCATCCAGGAGGGCAATATCGGCCTGATGAAGGCGGTCGACAAATTCGAGTACCGCCGCGGCTACAAGTTCTCGACCTATGCGACCTGGTGGATCCGGCAGGCGATCACCCGCTCGATCGCCGACCAGGCGCGCACGATCCGCATCCCGGTCCATATGATCGAGACGATCAACAAGCTGGTGCGCTGCAGCCGCCAGTTCCTCCACGAAAGCGGCCGCGAGCCGACGCCCGAGGAAATGGCCGAGCGCCTGTCGATGCCGCTGGAAAAGGTCCGCAAGGTGATGAAGATCGCCAAGGAACCGATCTCCCTCGAAACGCCGATCGGCGACGAGGAAGACAGCCCCCTCGGCGATTTCATCGAGGAGAAGAACGCCGTCATTCCGGTCGACGCCGCGGTGCAGTCGAACCTCAAGGAAACGGTCACCCGCGTCCTCGCCTCGCTCACCCCGCGTGAGGAGCGCGTGCTGCGCATGCGTTTCGGCATCGGCATGAACACCGACCACACGCTCGAGGAAGTCGGCCAGCAATTCAGCGTGACCCGCGAACGCATCCGCCAGATCGAGGCGAAGGCGCTCCGGAAGCTCAAGCACCCCAGCCGGTCGCGCAAGATGCGCTCGTTCCTCGACCAATAAGCGGGGCGTATCCGGGGGGAAATCATGCAAAAAGGTGCGCTCATGCCGGCGGCTTTGCTGGCCGCCATGACGGTGGGCATGGCGGCTCCCGCCGCTGCCCAGTCGAGTGAACGGCCCGCGGACGAAGCCGCGGCGAAGCATAGCCTCGCCGTCAAGATCGTCGCGGCCGCCTTTCCCGAGAGCCAGCGCCTGGAAATTCTCGGCGGCATGATGGACGCCCTGACCTCGCAGATGACGTCGACCTTCGACAACATGGGCGACAAGGAGATGCAAGCGATTACCGAGAAGCATCTCGGCATCATGCGCGGCGATATCATGGCTGATCTGCGCGCCAACTCAGGCGGCATGTTCGATGCGATCGCGGTGGCGTACGCACGCGGTTTTTCGCTGCAGGAATTGCAGGACATCGAACGTTTCGTAACGACCCCTAGCGGCGCCGCCTATGTCCAGCGGTCGCCCAAATTGCTCAACGACCCGGCCGTCGCCGAATGGAACACGGCATATTTCAAACGTGTCATGGGAATCGTCGAGGTTCGCAAGCGCGCACTCATCGAGGATTTGTCCGCCCATATGGCGAAGAATACCGGCACCAAATGATCCTGCCGAGCAGATGACTCGATAGGCAATCAGCGATCTGGGCGATTTCGAACGCATCGCGCTTGAGGAAGTCGACAAGCGGCTTGGCATCATCCGCGAACGCATCCGCCACATCAAGGCGAAGGCGCTGCGCAAGCTGAAGCACCCGTCGCGCACCCGCAAGATACGCAGCTTCCTCGACCAGTAGACGCCGCGCAACCCGGCGCGCCCACGAATATCCACCACTGGACCACGGCCGTTCGCGATCCGTCGCGGACGGGGGCGTTTTCGGTGCTCCCGGCGGTCGCAAAATAGTTGTGCGCCGCACAATTATTTTGGCCAAATTACCTCAAATCTTCATCTTTCCTCCCCAGATCGGCTTGGCCGACGCGGGATTTTCAGTCCCGGTTCATCATCGTCAGCTAAATGGCGCATAGTCCCACCGAATGGGAAAATATTCATTCGGACCGGATCAGACCGCCCATCGAGCGGGCCAAATGGGACGGAAATGCGAGAGGAAGCAAAATTGGCACGCCCGTTGCTAAGCAAGGGACATCGAGCGGAACACTCCGCCGCCAAAGGGAAAGATAACAAGATGGAAAACGAGACCACCAACCTCTTCCGCCGCCGCGACACCTTCTTCGGTATCTGCGAGGCCGTGGGCCAGGACTTCGGCTTCAACCCGCTGTGGCTCCGCCTTGCCTTCGTGGCACCGCTCTTCTTCTTCCCGGTCCAGACCTTCATCGGCTATTTCGCGCTCGGCGCGGTCGTCCTTCTCTCGCGCCTGCTGTTCCCGGACAAGGCAGCCAAGGCGTCGGCAACCGCGGTCGTCGCCGAATCCGCACCGGCCGCTGACGAACGGACGGACGAATACGCGCTCGCGGCTTGACGGGAC
>JAEWIL010000017.1 GCA_023387085.1 Pseudomonadota bacterium
CCGTGGCGGGCGCGCAGCGCGGCGCGGGCCGCAGGGGCGGCCGCGCGCCCGCCCGCCGGCGTATAATGCAGCCGTCCGCCTGCGCCGGGCGCGCGCAGCAGCGCGCTTGCCGTCCGCTCCCACGCCGCGAGCAGCGATCCGCCCTCGCCCTCGGGCGGCATGTTCATGCCGGTGTCGCGCGGCGGAGGCCCCGCGGCGATCGCCTCCTGCGGCAGCACGAAGCTCCCCGCCCGCCCGCGCGCGCCGATCAATCCGCGTGCGCGCGCCTGTTCATAGGCCTTGGTAACGGTGGTCAGGTCGATGCCGAGCCGCGCGGCGAGATCGCGCTGCGGCGGCAACCGGTCGCCGGCGCGCAAGGTGCCGGTCTCGACCGCGCTCGCGATCGCCTCGGCAATCGCGATATATTTGGCGCTGCCGGCGCGCGCGAGGTCGGGAACCCAGCTGTCAGCCATCGCTCTCGGCCGTCTCTCCCTTCGCGCGCGCACTCTTCGCCCTTGCGTGCAGCTGCGCCCACAGCGCGTCGGTGCCGGCTTCCTGCGCCTTGTTCACATATTGCGAGGCGACGAGCCACCCCTTGATCGGCTGCAACACCGCAAGGCACGGGATTACCATCAGCGGCACCGACACGACGACGTGCATCCACCACGGCGGATTCAGCGCGACTTCGAACCACACGACGAGGAACAACAGCGGAAAGGCGATGAAGCAAAGCGAGAAGAAGGCCGGACCATCGTCGGGCGCCGCGAAATCATAATCGAGCCCGCAATGCGGGCAGCGATCCTGAACCTTCAGCCAGCGCCGGAACATCTTCCCCTCGCCGCATTGCGGGCACAGCCCGTGCAGCCCGGTCCGATAGATCCACAGCCATTTGTCGCGGCCTTCGAGTTCGGTCATCGTCATCATCCCAACCATACACAATGCCATACATAATGACGGACATGACAAATGTCGAGGGGCGGATTACCTCCGGATCCATGAGCGACGAGAAAATCTACATCAGCGCCAACGAACTCCTCGCCGACTCGCTGCGGCTCGGCATGCAGATCGTCGACAGCGGCTTCCAGCCGACGCACCTTGTCGGCATCTGGCGCGGCGGCGCGCCGGTCGGCATCGCGGTGCAGGAACTGCTCGATTACCACGGCCACCACTGCGACCACATCGCGATCCGTACCTCGTCGTACAAGGGCATCGACGATCAGGACCCGCACGTTCGCGTCTTCGCGCTCGGTTACCTCATCGACACGCTGAACCCCGAGGACCGCCTGCTGATCATCGACGATGTGTTCGACAGCGGCCGCAGCATCCGCGCCTTCATCGCCGAACTGCGCGCGCGCTGCCGCCACAACATGCCGCAGGACATCCGCATCGCGACGGTCTGGTTCAAACCCGGCCGCAACGTCACCGACCTTCGCCCCGACTATTTCGTCCACGAGACCGACCGCTGGCTGATCTTCCCGCACGAGATCGACGGGCTGACGGTCGAGGAGATCCGCCACCACAAGCCCGAGGCCGCGATCATCCTGCGCGAGGAAGGAACGCCCGGTGCCTGACCGTTTCGCCTCGACCGCCGAGCGCGCCGCCTTCATCGCCGGCCTGCCCAAGGCGGAGTTGCATTTGCATATCGAAGGTTCGCTCGAACCCGAGCTGATGTTCCAACTCGCGCAGCGCAACAACGTCGCGATCCCCTTCGCCAGCGTCGAAGAAGTCCGCGCAGCCTATGCTTTCTCGAACCTCCAGGATTTCCTCGACATCTATTATCAGGGCATGGGCGTCCTTCAGACCGAGGAGGATTTCCACGATCTGACCGCCGCCTACCTCGCGCGCGCACATGCCGACAATGTCCGGCACGTCGAGATTTTCTTCGACCCGCAGGGACATACGACCCGCGGCGTCGCCTTCGCGACCGTCATCGCCGGCATTACTCGCGCGCTCGACGATGCCGAGGCGCGCTATGGCATAAGCTCGAAGCTGATCCTCTGCTTCCTCCGCCACCTCAGCGAAGTCGAAGCCGAAGCGACGCTCGACGAAGCGCTGCCTTTTCTCGGCCGCATCGCCGGCGTCGGCCTCGATTCTTCCGAGGTCGGCCATCCGCCCGCCAAGTTTGCGCGCGTCTTTGCCCGCGCCCGCGATCTCGGCCTGAAACTCGTCGCGCATGCCGGCGAGGAAGGTCCGCCCGCTTATGTTTACGAGGCGCTCGATCTGCTGAAGGTCGACCGCATCGATCACGGCAACCGCAGCCTCGAAGACTCCGCGCTCGTCGCCCGCCTCGCGCGCGAAGGCACGACGCTCACCGTCTGCCCGCTCTCGAATCTCAAGCTCTGCGTCGTGAACGACATGGCAGCGCATCCGTTGAAGACGATGCTCCACGCCAGGCTTCGCGCGACGGTGAACAGCGACGATCCCAGCTATTTCGGCGGCTATGTGAACGCCAATTATCAGGCCGCTGCCGACGCACTCGACCTGTCGAGGGCCGACCTCGTGACACTCGCGCGCAACAGCTTCACCGGCTCTTTCCTCAGTGAGGCGGATAAGGCGAGGCATCTCGCCGCCATCGACGCCTACGCCTGATGCCGCCGTTCAGCGCGGGTGCAATCGCGCCAGCGCGATCCCCGCCAGATTCTGGGCCCGCCCGACATGGCGGACGCGCGGGGTCGGGCCATCGCCCGCCAGCGCGCGGAACGCCGCCAGATGCTTCGCCGCCGTACCCCGCGCCGGAACCGCCCCCGTCGCCTGCGCCACCACCGCCGCCGCGTCGCCGAGCAGCACGAAATCGTCCAGCCCGCGCGCCATCGCCAGTCGCAACGCCGCGATCAGCGCCAGCCACTCGGCGTCAAGGCTGCTACCGCTGCCGAGATCGCGGTGGATCGTCACATCGCCGCCGCTCGCCACCGCAATCTCCATCGGTCCGGGATTTGGCCGGCATCCACCGTCGAAATAGATTTTGGTGCGGCGCCCGATCATCCTGCCCGCATAGCGGACGGAGAGATTCATGGCATCTATTGAAGCGTCATTGCGAGGAGCGTGGCGACGAAGCAATCTCCGGCTATCGTCGCCAATGAACGAGGACTGGAGATTGCTTCGCTTCGCTCGCAATGACGATAGTAGAAGTAGCTGATCCTAGAATTTCCCGCGCACCGAGAAAGTGAACATCGGCCCGATCAGCCGGTCGCGCTCCTCGACAAACGCGATGTCGCTCGCGCCGCGCAATCCGTCGTACACTGTCCGGTCGCGCTTCGAGCGCGCATTGAGAATATTGTTGATCGACGCGCGAACCGTCATCCCCATCACATTCTTGTGCTCGACGAACAGCGACGCCCAGACCGGACCTTCCCACACCTTGTCGGTCTGGTTGCGGCGGTAATTGGGCTGATAATGTGCATAATCGGCATGCGCGCCCCACGCCCAATCGCTGTGCGGGATATCGTGGCGCAGGTCGATGCTCATTGAGGTATCGGTGAAGCCGCTCCACTGTCTTTTCTCCCCGGTGAAGGGATCGCGCAGCGACGATTTCTGATAGAGGAACTGCGTGTCGATCTTCACGCCTTTCAGCCCCGCAGGGTCGAGGTTGATCGTCGAGGTCCATTCGACCGCGCCGGCCTTCGCCTTGGCGATATTGCCGACCGCTTCGCCGTCGACGCCGATCGGGATCACATCGACCCTGTCCTCGACGTCGCGAAAGACGAAATAGAGCTTGGTCGATCCCCAGGCGCCCAGCTTCTTGTTGATCTCGAGCTCATAACTCCAGTCCTGCTGCGGCCTCAGATCATTGTTGCTCTGGTTCTCGTTCCCGTCGTTGAGGAAGGCGCGCGCCAGAAAATCATAGAAGCTGAGCTGCAGGACGCGCCGCCGGATCTTGAGCGACGCATCGAAATCGGCCGACGGCGCCCAGGCGAGCGTCAGCGATCCCTTCGGCCGGAAAAAGCTCCGTGTCAGGCCGTTCGGCCCGGTCTGCGTGATCGTTGAATGCTCGGCCCCGCCGATCAGCTGAAAGCTGAACGTGTTGGTGATCTTGCGCCCGAAGCTCAGCAGGCCCTCGTAGCGATCCTCGCTTACCCCGCCGGTGCCGCCCTCGAACGGCTGGTCGATCCATGCGCCGGACGGCGTCAGCGACGCGATCGACGCGACATTGTCCAGCGTGTTGAACGCCGCCTCGCCCGACAATTGCCAGTCGCCGCCGAACATCTTCCACTGATATTCGCCGCGCCCGATCGTCTCGCCGATATTGCCCGTCTGCGCGAAGCGGTCGCCGGTCGCGGGCGATCCGTCGTCGGGTGTCGT
>JAEWIL010000053.1 GCA_023387085.1 Pseudomonadota bacterium
CCCTCGTCCCCGATCCCGCACCGACCCGCGATGCTCCCGAGCCCGGCTCGACCTCCTATCTTCTCCAGGAACTGCAGCTCTTCGGGCACAGGCCCTTCGATGACGAGCCCGATGCGCGGCCGCTGCCCGATGCGAGACTCGCCGGAGGCGCCGTTGCGGACATGTTCGATGCCCTTGCAGGCTGTTTGGCCGAGACGCGGATCGAGCCCGACCTTGAGGACCTCCTCTGGAATCTCGTCAATATCTTCCACCGTGCCGGCGAGCGCGTGGAGCGCGGACTCGACGACAATGAGCAGCTCCAGCGCGGACTCCAGCGCGAGCAGGACGGCAGCGAGATCCGCTCGGTCGAACTCGAGCGGGCGACCGCCGAGGGGATCACTCTCATCGAACGCCGCGACGCGATGGAATTTTTCCGGGAGGCCGCCGCCGACCAGTATCGCGTGCATATGCGCAAGGCCTGGATGCCGCGGACGGGATCGCGGACCCATCACAAGGCACTGACCGCAGCAACGATCGACAGCCGTGATTTCCTCGATGCGCGGCTTCGCGCCCGCGCAGCAGCGCTGCTGCCGGCCGGCACGCGGATTGCGTTGACGGGCGGCAACGACTTCGGCGATCACCGCCTCGTCTGGGAAACGCTCGACAGAACGCTCGGCCGACATCCCGACATGGTGCTTCTCCATGGCGCCGGTGTGACGGGCGCGGAACGGGCCGCAGCCTGCTGGGCCGAGAGCCGGAAGGTGCCGCAGGTGGCGTTCCGGCCGGACTGGACGAAGCATCGCAAGGCGGCGCCCTTCAAGCGCAACGATCAGATGCTCGAGGCGCTGCCGGCGGGCGTCATCGTCTTTCCGGGCAACGGAATACAGGATAATTTTGCCGACAAGGCACGCAAACTCGGCATTTCGGTCTGGGACTTCCGGAAGCGCGAGCGGTGAGAAGGGCGCAATTTCGCGGGGCTGCGGGAGATATCCTCAATCTGGTGGTATCTCCCGAATATGTTTGAAAAATATGGGGTTGGCCCGCAGTTTCACATTCTCACACGATCGCCCGGCCAGCAGCGATCGAGCCGTCGCCGGCGGGCAGCCTAGTAAGAGGGCGTGACCTGCCGGCACAGACGAGGGGCTTGCGGTCCGCCCGGTCGGAAACGACGGTCCGCGCGCCATGGGTCGCTATGCCGACGATGGACGCCGCGCAAGGCTTTGCGCTCGACGTCATGCGGGTGAAGGACAAGGCAGGGCTCGCAGTCCTTCTGCGCGAGGCGTGCAAGCGCATGGGCTGCTCGTGGTTCGCACTCAGCCAGCATATCGATTTTCTGGCAGCGCCGGGCCGCGGCATTCGCGTCCACAACTATCCCGAAGAATGGGAAAACTGGTTCGACGAGAAGAGGCTCGGTCTCACCGACCCGGTTCACCGCGAGAGCCAGCGCAACGCCGCGGGATTTCTGTGGCGCGATCTGAAGCCGGAACGGCCCGAGGACGAGATCGTTCTGGCCGAGGCAAGGCGGCACGGGATCGGTGACGGGCTCACCGTGCCGGCCCATCTTCCAGGCCACGCCCACGGATCCGTGTCCTTCGCATGGGAGCCGGGCGCCGCCGCGAGCGCCCAGGCGCTGCAGTTTGCTCGGATGATCGGCGGACCTGCCTTCGACGCCGCGCGGTTGATTACCTATCCCGACCTCGCCGCCGCCAGCCCGCGGCTCACCCGAAGGCAGCGCGAAGTGCTGATCTGGGCCGCCAAGGGCGAGACCATTCGCAGGATCGCCCTGCGGCTCGGTCTCAGCCAGGACACGGTGCGCGAGCATCTGCGCAACGCCCGGCAGCGCTACGAGGCGAATGGCGGCATCACGCTCACGGTGCGCGCGCTCTATGACGGCGACATCAGCTTCGAGGACATCGCCAAGCGCTGAGAAAATCTCCGGCACCCCCCTATCATGCTATGGCGCAGCGGCAAAAAGCCCTTCAATTGGAACGCCTCTTTTTCAAACGGAGGCAAATCCATGCTGCTTATTGTCGATTCCACCAACCGGGCGCTCGAGCATAAGGCGATGCGCACGATGTTCGAGGCGCGCAAGCGCGTCTTCATCGATCTCCTCAAATGGGACCTGCCGGCGCTCGCCGGGCGGTTCGAGCTCGACCATTTCGACGACGCCGACGCGACCTATCTGATCGTGACCGACAGGGACGGCGCGCATCTTGCCTCGGCGCGCCTGCTGCTCACGACACGGCCCGCGCTCCTCGACAGCCTGTTTCCGGAGCTGGTAGCGGGCGCTGTGCCGCAGGGGGATGACGTGCTCGAGATCACGCGCTTCTGCCTGTCGCCCGGCATCGGTGCGCGGCAGCGGCGGGTCGCGCGCGACGCGCTGCTCGTCGGACTCGCGGAATTCGCGCTCGCCAACGGGGTCCGGACCTATACCGGCGTCGCCGAACTGCCCTGGTTTCGCCAGATCCAGACCTTTGGCTGGGATTGCCGTCCGCTCGGCGAACCTGTCCTTCGCCGCGGGCAGGCGCTCGTCGGGCTTCGCATCGATATCGATGAATCGACCGTCGCGAAGCTCGCCGCCGCCGGCATCGTCAGTAACGCGGCAGCGGCCTCGGCCGCCTGCGCAGCGTGAGGAGGGCGCGATGATGGTCAATCCCCTCGTACCTGAAACCTCGGCATCCCGTTCGCCCGAAGGCCAGGCGCTGATGAAGCGCGGTTATGCCATCGTGCGCGGCGCGGCGCCGGCTGCGCTCGTCCGGCAGGTGGCCGCGGATCTTGACGAGCGCTTCGCTGCTACGCCCTTTTGCGAAGGCGGCTTCTATGGCGAGCGTACCAAGCGCTTCGGACGGCTCCTCATCCGCTCGCCGCTGATCGCCGACCTGGTGCTCAATCCCGCGATCCTCGACCTGGCCGAGCTTGCGCTTGGCAACTGGTGCGAGCGCATCCAGCTCAATCTCGCGCAGGCGATCGAAATCCATCCGGGCGCGCTGCCGCAGCTGCCGCACCGCGATCAGGATCTATGGCAGGGCGCGCTCGGCGAGGTCGAATATCTGGTCAACATCATGTGGCCGCTGACCCCCTTTACGGCCGAAAATGGCGCGACGATCATCTGGCCTGGCAGCCACGGGGTCGAGGCGCTCGTCGAGGAACCGAAAGAGACGCCGATCGTCGCCGAAGCCGAGCCCGGCGATGCGATCGTCTTCCTGGGTTCGACGCTGCACGGGGCAGGCCCCAATCGCAGCGTCGACGTCAGACGCGGCCTCATCGTGAGCTATTGTCTTGGATGGCTGAAACCCTACGAAAACCAGTGGCTTGCCTATCCGCCCGAGGTGGCGCGGGACTTTTCGCCCGAGCTCGCCGCGCTCGCCGGCTATGCGCAGCACCGCCCTAACCTTGGCAATTTCGAGGGCCAATGCCCGTCGGTGCTGTTCGCAGGCTATCCCGAGGAGCCGCTCGCGGCGGTCGATGCGCTGCGGCCCGACCAGCAGGCTTTGCTTGCCGACCATCTCGCGGCGCAGCGCCCGCAGGGCGGGGAGGCGGCCGGCGACGGTTCGCTCGCGGCATGAGCCCGGGCGCGACGATGCAGCGCGTCTATCTCGATCTGAAGGCGCGTATCTTGTCGGGTGCCTATCCGCCGGGCACCCGTCTCGACGCCGCCAATCTCGCGCGCACACTCGCCGCAAGCGCGACCCCGGTGCGCGATGCTCTCTACCGCCTCTCGGGCGAGCGCATCATCGAAAGCTGGCATCTCGAAGGCTTCCGTCAGCCGCAGTTGACCGAGGCCGATCTCGTCGCGCTCTATCGCTGGGCGGGCGACCTTCTCGCGCTTGCGCTGAGGGGAAGGGTGCCGCGCCCGGACCAGCCGGGCGGACTCGTGGAGATTGAGACGCATGCCGACTATGCCGACTCGATCGATACGCTCTTCCGGACCATCGCGTCGGGGCATCCGAATGGCGAATTGCGCTTCGCTATCGTCAATGTCGTCGAGCGAAGCGCGATCTTTCGCAAGATCGAGGCGCGTGTCGACGAGGGCGCGCATGATGCGCTGAAGGCGATGGTCGAGGATTATCGCTTCGGCCGGGGGAGTGCTTTACGCAGCAAAATCACGCGCTTCCATGGCCGGCGGGCGCGGCTTGCCGGGAGGGTCGCGGCCGAGATGAAGCGGCGCACCGAGCCGCTCAGATAATATTCGGAAAATATGGGCCGTATAAAATTCCTATATGAGGCGAGGGGTGTAGCTTTTCCTCTGCCGCAATTCCGCGGCATAATGGAGGTAGCGAAGATGGAACGCGAAAACGAAATCGTCGAACTGGGCTCGGTCAGCGCCGAAACCTTGGGCAACTTCGGTCCGCCGGTCGAGATCGGTGGTCATGAACGCCTCGCC
>JAEWIL010000207.1 GCA_023387085.1 Pseudomonadota bacterium
GCCGTTGTGCGACCTGATCGTCGGTACCGAAGAAGAAATCCATATCCTTGGCGGTTCGACCGATACGCTGGCGGCGCTCCGCGCCATTCGCGACAAGAGCCCGGCGCTGCTCGTCTGCAAGCGCGGCGCCGACGGCTGCGTCGCGTTCGCTGACGATATTCCGGACTCGCTCGACGCCGGCATCGTCGGTCGCGGCTTTCCCATCGAGGTGTTCAATGTCCTTGGCGCCGGCGACGCCTTCATGGCGGGATTCCTGCGCGGCTGGCTTCGGAATATGCCCCTCGAAAAATGCTGCGAGATCGCCAATGCGTGCGGCGCGCTCGTCGTGTCACGGCACGGGTGCGCCCCCGCGATGGCGTCTTGGGACGAACTCCAGCATTTCCTGAGCCGCGAATGGCCGCACCGCCTTCGCGAAAGCGCCGAACTCGACCAATTGCACTGGTCGACCAATCGCAAGGGCGACCGCGAGGAACTGACCGTGCTCGCGATCGACCACCGCAGCCAGTTCGATGACCTGCTCGCCGAACTTGGCGAAAGCGACGAAGCCAAGGTCCATCATTTCAAGAATCTCGCGCTCGAGGCACTGCACCGGATGGGCGAGGGCGATCCCTGCTACGGCATGCTGCTCGACGGTCGTTTCGGCGCGCGCGCGCTCGAGGCTGCCGCCGACCACCCCTATTGGATCGGACGGCCGATCGAGGTTCCAGGGTCGCGTCCGCTCCGGTTCGAGGGCTCGCCCGATGTCGGCATGACCTTGCGCGAATGGCCGACCAACCATGTCGTCAAATGCCTCGTCTTCTATCACCCCGACGATGATGCGGAGATGCGCGCACGGCAGGATCGTCAGATACTGCGGCTTTTCGATGCGTGCCGCCGAACTCGGCATGAACTCCTGCTCGAAATCATCGCCTCGAAGCACGGCCCGGTGAGCAGCGGGACGATCGCATCGGTGATCGACCATATCTATTCGCTCGGCGTCTATCCCGACTGGTGGAAGCTCGAACCGACGACCGATGCCGCGGCCTGGGCGGCGAGCGAAGCGGCGATCCTCCGCCACGACCCGCTCTGCCGCGGCATCGTGCTGCTCGGCCTATCGGCGCCGCAGGAGGAGGTGCTCGCGGGCATCATCGCCGCCGCGCCTTTCCCGCTGGTCAAGGGCTTCGCCGTCGGCCGCACCATCTTCCACGACGTCGCGCAGCAATGGCTGACGGGGGCGATCGACGACGAAGCCGCAATCGCTGCGCTCGGTGAAAATCTGCGCGTTCTGGCCGATGGCTGGCGCGCGGCGCGCCGTGCTAGGGTAGCGGCATGAGCAAGACTATCCGATTGACGATGGCGCAGGCGCTGTCGCGCTGGCTCGCGGCGCAGCGAGTCGAGGTCGACGGCGCCCTGACGCCCTTTTTCGCCGGCATGTGGGCGATCTTCGGCCACGGCAATGTCGCCGGCATGGGCGAGGCGCTCGCGGGGATGGAGGACGCGCTCCCGACCTTTCGCGCGCACAACGAGCAGGGGATGGCGCACGCTGCGATCGCCTTCGCCAAGGCGAGCCGGCGGCAACGCGCGATGGCGTGCACGACCTCGATCGGCCCCGGCGCGACCAATATGGTCACTGCGGCGGCGCTCGCGCACGTCAACCGGTTGCCGGTGCTGTTCCTGCCCGGCGACGTCTATGCGAGCCGCCGCCCTGACCCGGTGCTTCAGCAGATCGAGGATTTTTCCGACGCGACGGTCAGCGCGAACGACTGTTTTCGCCCGGTGTCGCGCTATTTCGACCGGATCACCCGGCCCGAACAGATAATCGACGCGCTGCCGCGCGCGATGGGCATCCTCACCGATCCGGCGCTTTGCGGCCCGGTGACGCTCGCGCTGTGCCAGGATGTGCAGGCCGAGGCATATGACTATTCCGAGAGTTTCTTCACGCCGCGCGTGTGGCGCCCGCGCCGCCCGCGTCCCGACCGCACGGAGCTGGCTGGTCTCCTCGATAGGGTTCGCGCGGCCAAGAAGCCGCTGATCGTCGCGGGCGGCGGCGTCCTCTATTCGCAGGCCGAATCGGCGCTGGCGGACCTCGCGGCGCGGAGCGGCATTCAGGTCGCCGAAACACAGGCGGGGAAAGGCGCGCTGGCGTGGGATCATCCGCAGGCGCTCGGCAGCATCGGGGTGACGGGGACGAGCGCGGCCAACGCCGCAGCGGAGGCCGCCGACCTGATCGTCGGTGTTGGAACCCGGCTGCAGGATTTCACCACCGGTTCGCGGACGCTGTTCGCGGGCAAGCGGCTGGTCCAGGTCAACATCACGGCACCCGACGCGATCAAGCAGGGCGCCGAAGCGGTCGTCGGTGACGCGCGCGAGATATTGAAAGACCTCGCGGCGGCGCTGGATGGCTGGCAGGTCGATACGGCATGGAGCGACGCCAACCGTGCTGCGGTTACCGAATGGAATGCCGCATGGGACGCCGCCACCGCCCCCGGCACAGCGCTTCCTTCCGATGCACAGGTAATCGGCGCGGTGTGGCGGCAGGCGAACGAGGATGCGACGGTGGTCTGCGCCGCCGGCGGGCTCCCGGGCGAATTGCACAAGCTTTGGCGCAGTCACCGGCCCGGCGGCTATCATGTCGAATATGGCTTTTCGTGCATGGGCTACGAGATCGCCGGCGGGTTGGGGGTCAAGATGGCCGACCCGGCGCGCGACGTAACTGTCATGGTCGGCGACGGCAGCTACCTGATGCTCAATTCCGAACTCGCAACCTCGGTGATGCTTGGGCACAAGATCACCGTCATCCTGCTCGACAACCGCGGTTATGGCTGCATCAACCGCTTGCAGCAGGGGACGGGCGGGCGACCGTTCAACAATCTGCTCGCCGACGCGGCGCATGAGACGCTTCCCGATATCGACTTCGCGGCGCACGCGCGCAGCCTGGGTGCTGCGGCCGAGAAAGTCGGCGGCATCGCCGAACTCGAAGCGGCGCTCGCCCGCGCGAAACTGTCGGACAAAAGCTATGTGATCGTGATCGATACCGACCCGATGATCACGACCGAGGCGGGCGGCTATTGGTGGGACGTCGCCGTCCCCGAAGTATCGACCCGCGCCGAAGTGCAGGCCGCGCGCCGCGACTATCAGACCCGAATTGACGGAGAGAGAAAATGACGATCCGCTGGGGCGTGAGCCCGATTGCCTGGTGCAACGACGATATGCGGGAGCTCGGCGGCGACACGACGCTCGACGAACTATTGAGCGATGTGCGCGACATCGGCTTCGACGGCGTCGAACTTGGGAACAAATTCCCGCGCGATCCCGAAACGCTCGCGCCGATCATGTCGAGCTATGGCCTCGACGTCGTCGGCGGCTGGTATTCGTCGAACCTGCTGGTGCGCGACGCCGATGCCGAAATCGACGCGCTCTCGAAGCATCTCGCGCTGCTCGAATATATGGATTCGAGCGTCTTCATCCTCGCCGAGACGTCGAACGCGGTGCACGGCGACCGCTATGGCAGCCGGCTCGACACGCATCCGGTGCTGCCCGCCGCCGACTGGAAGCAGTTCGGCGAGCGGCTGAACACGGTTGCGCGCTTCATCAACGACCGCGGGCTGCGCTTCGCCTATCATCACCATCTCGGCACCATCGTCGAGACGAAGGACGAGCTCGAACGTTTCTTTGACGCGACCGACGATCATGTCGGGCTCGTACTCGATACAGGCCACGCGCTGTTCGGCGGGATCGAGCCGATCGACGTCATCAAGACGCGCCCCGAGCGCGTGACCCATGTGCATTGCAAGGACGTCCGCAATGCCAAGTACGATGAATTCCTCGCCAACGGCACCAGCTTCCTGAACGGCGTCGTCGGCGGAATGTTCACCGCGCCGGGTGACGGCGACTACGACTATGCGCCTTTCATGCGTGCGCTGGCCGACATGGATTATTCGGGCTGGATCGTGATCGAGGCCGAACAGGACCCGGCGATCGCCAACCCGCGCGAATATAGCCAGCTTGGCCTCGACACACTGAAGCGGCTGGCGCGCGAGGAGGCGCTGGTCTGATGTCGCTGCTCGTCCGCCCGCATGCGCCCGATGACGACGGCACTCTGCTCGACATCACGCCCGAAAGCGCGGGCTGGAAATATGTCGGCTTTCGCGTGATCCGCCTCGCCGCGGGGACGCGCTACAATCATGTCGAGGATGGCCGCGAGGCGTGTCTCGTCGTGCTGACCGGTACCGTCTCGGTAGCGGCAGGCGGGAAGAGCTTTGTGGAGATCGGCGGACGCCAGACTGTTTTCGACGGCGCTGCGACCTCGGTCTATGTGCCGGCCGGCCATCGTTATACGATCGAGGCTGCGTCGGACGCCGAGGTCGCGATCTGCACGGCGCCGGGTAGCGGCGCCGGCACGGTGCGGCTGATCCGGTCGGACGAGGTCGAGGTGCGCGGGCAGGGAACGAACACGCGCCATGTCCGCAACATCCTCTCCGATGCCGACGAGGCCGAAAGCCTGCTCGTCGTCGAGGTGATCACGCCGGGCGGCCACTGGTCGAGCTATCCGCCGCACAAGCACGACCGCGATGCGTATCCCGAGGAAACCTTCCTCGAGGAAACCTATTACCACCGCCTGTCGCCGCCGCAGGGCTTCGCGTTCCAGCGCGTCTACACCGACGAGCGCGACATCGACGAGACGATGGCGGTCGAGGACGGCGACGTCGTGATGGTGCCGCGCGGCTATCATCCGGTCGGCGCGCCGCACGGCTATGACCTTTATTATCTTAATGTGATGGCGGGACCCCGTCGCAACTGGGTGTTCCGCAACGACCCCGCGCATGACTGGATCGTGCGCCAGTAAGGAAGAATGATGAGACAGATCGATGCATTGATCGCCGGGGGCAATTCCGGCGCTGCTTTCGCGCGTGCCCCGGATTCGAGAGGGGGCGACGTGTTCAATCCGAGCACCGGGCTGGTTCAGGCACGGGTCGGATTTTCGAGCCCTGCCGATCTCGACCGGGCGGTTGCGGCGGCGCAGGCGGCGCAGCCGGCGTGGGCGGCAACCAATCCGCAGCGGCGCTCGCGCGTCATGTTCCGCTTCCGCGAGCTGCTCGAGGCGAACATGCAGGAGCTCGCCGAACTGCTCGCGAGCGAACATGGCAAGGTCGTCGCCGATGCGAAGGGCGACATCATGCGCGGGCTGGAGGTGATCGAATTCTCGTGCGGCATCCCGCACGCGCTGAAGGGCGAATATACGCAGGGTGCGGGACCGGGGATCGACGTCTATGCGATGCGCCAGGCGCTCGGCGTCGTCGCGGGCATCACCCCGTTCAACTTTCCCGCGATGATCCCGATGTGGATGTTCGGTCCGGCGATCGCATGCGGCAATGCTTTCATCCTGAAACCCAGCGAGCGTGACCCGTCGGTACCCGTCCGCCTTGCCGAACTGATGCGCGAGGCGGGTCTGCCCGACGGCATTTTGCAGGTGATCCACGGCGACAAGGAAATGGTCGATGCGATCCTCGACCATCCTGCGATTTCGGCGGTCAGCTTCGTCGGCAGCAGCGACATCGCGCATTATGTCTATGGACGCGGCGTCGCGGCCGGGAAGCGCGTGCAGGCAATGGGCGGCGCGAAGAACCACGGTATCGTCATGCCCGACGCCGATCTCGACCAGCTGGTGGGCGACCTGTGCGGCGCGGCCTTCGGCTCGGCGGGCGAGCGTTGCATGGCGTTGCCGGTCGTGGTGCCGGTGGGCGACAAGACCGCCGACGCGCTACGCGAACGGCTGATCCCGGCCATCGCCGCCTTGAAAGTCGGCGTGTCGACCGACCCCGACGCGCACTACGGGCCCGTCGTCAACGCCGCGCACAAGGCGCGGGTCGAGCAGTGGATCCAGACCGGGGTCGACGAGGGCGCCGAGCTGGTGGTCGATGGCCGCGGCCTCGTGCTGCAAGGGCATGAGAAGGGCTTCTTCGTCGGGCCGACGTTGTTCGATCGCGTGACGACTGACATGCGCGCCTATCGCGAGGAAATCTTCGGCCCGGTGCTGCAGATCGTCCGCGCTCCCGATTTCGATACGGCGCTGCGCCTGCCGAGCGACCATCAATATGGCAACGGTGTCGCGATCTTCACGCGCAACGGCCATGCCGCGCGCGAATTCGCCGCGCGCGTCAATGTCGGCATGGTGGGCATCAACGTGCCGATCCCGGTCCCCGTCGCCTATCACAGCTTCGGCGGCTGGAAACGCTCGGGCTTTGGCGACACCAATCAATACGGGATGGAAGGCGTGCGGTTCTGGACCAAGGTCAAGACGGTGACCCAGCGCTGGCCCGATGGCGGCGCGGGCGACAATGCTTTCCTCATCCCGACGTCATGAGATCAGGAAGCGGCACCAGCCCGCTCCCCCACCCGGCCCCCTAGTTTACTATCGTTAGGGATGCCAGGTGGGGGAGCGGGCCGGTGCCGACCCCGAGAAAACTAGAAACGAAACAAATCTTCCATTTCTATGTAAAATGGAATAGCAT
>JAEWIL010000212.1 GCA_023387085.1 Pseudomonadota bacterium
GATATACTCCTCGATGCTGCTACTTTCCCCGGCCATCTGGGCGAGCTCGCGCTGCCAGCGATGCACTTCGAACTCGCCCTTTTCATCGGAGTGGATGACGAGGTGAAAGGGATCGACAGGCTGCATCCACAGTGGTTCATCCGAGCCGGTGAGCGGCGCGACGTCTACATTGAGCGTGATACGCGGGCGTCCCTCCTTCGCAACCGAAATCACCGGGATCGGTAGCCCCTTTGCGAGATGCCCTCGACCGAGAGCCTCAATGATCGCCCAAACGGCGGCCTTGTGCACATGATCAAAAGCGTTCAGGCGATTGGCGCCCGGATAGCGCTGCTGCTTCAGTGCAAGAATGAGCGCCGTTGACGCTTCCTCTTCAGCCGTAAGCGACCTGAAATACGACATTTCTGAATCTATCGGATGGAGGATCCAAGATTTTCGGAGATGATTGAAGGCGCTGCGCCCGGCATTCCGTACGCGCACCGGACCGATCCTCTCGACTGCCGCGATAAGTGTTGCGAGTTCGCTAGCCTCCGGCAGCTCGGGCGAGCGATCAGCAGAAAGGTCCACGGGAGGCGGCTCAGTATTCATACTTAGATGTCGTCCAGTCGCCAGTATCGAACAACTGTTCGGGCGCGTTGCAGCTTCAATACAGCCGCCGACCGTTTCGACGACCGTCAGCCCGCAGTTCGCTGTTTTGTGTTAGATGGAGCAAGAGCGGAGACCAGTAAAGCTGACAGCTTCCGATTTCGAACGTGAACCTCCACGTCATCCCTGTTGCGGATTGGCCAAAGCTTGTAGACTCAGGACGTGGAAAAAGAGGGGCAATTAAACAGCGATGCGAGCAGTACGTTCGGCCCAACGCCGCTCGGCAATATCGACCATCGCCGGTTTTCCGGATTTGCGGCGGAGCTAGTCTTCGGAAAACGCGAGGACGGCAGCCTCGTGCACATTTCGAAGGTCGAAAGCGGCCTCGCTTGCGCCTGCCGCTGCCCCGCTTGCGATGCCCCGCTCATTGCGCGGAAGGGCAAGATCGTCACTGCTCATTTCGCGCACGCCAGCGACGGGGAGGGCTGCGGCACAGGCGCCGAAACAAATGCCCATATCTGGGCCAAGGAAGTTCTCGAACGGGAGAAATTCATCCTTCTCCCCGACGTCGTGGCGGCAGCGAGCGGACTCGTTGACACAGTGCACAGGGCGCGGCTCTTCCGTTTCGCCAAAGCCAAGCTTGAACATCATCTCGGCAACATCGTGCCCGACGTCCTGCTCGAAACCGAGAGCGGGCAGCAGTTGCTCGTGGAAGTGCGGGTGACCCATGCGTGCGGGGAAGACAAGATCGCCAAGATCGCCGCGCGCGAGATCGCTACCGTCGAGGTCGATTTAAGCGCGCTTCGGACGAGCAACGACAGAGAGAAAGTCGAATCTGCCTTGCTGAGAAATGCCGATCGTATCTGGCTCTACAATCGTAAAATCCTCGAACGCAGGGCATCGCTTGAGGAGGAAGCGAAGATGCGTGCGATTGCCGCGGAAGAGCGAGAGCGGAACCGCAAAGCGGCAGCCGCCGAGAAGGCCAGGCAAATATTCGATAGCGCCATCGACGCTCTTGTTCGCGCCCACCGGGCGCCGTTCAATCCCGCCAACGCGATCGGGTACGAGGAAGCGGCCAAGCTCGAAGCGGACGGTCGCACGAATCTTTTTCTGCCTGGCATCAAGGCCGCGGGCTTTCTTGTTCCCGAGAAGCAGTGGCAGGCGATCGTGATCGATCGGGTCTTGGGACTCGGATACGATGACATGGCAATAGATCCGCGCTTCACCCCCAAAATGCTTGTCCGTGCGCTCGAGACGGTCATCGCTAGGCCGTTCCTGCGTGACATTCCGGGGGATGTTGCCAAGGCCTTTCGAGACAAGAGCGGAGCCGCGCACCTGCCGGAGGCTGCGGTCGAAGAGCTTCTCGAACATCTATGCGACGAGGAAATCCTCACGTTCGAGCGCAGCCATTACAGCTATTCCTATTCCTATGCCCGCAAGGTTTCGCGGGACCGCGCGAAACGCTCGGAGATCGAGCACCGACAGAGACGGATCGACAGGGCGATGAACCGCATCCTGTTCGCGACACGAGCCGATCCGTACGGCGATTTCAAAATTGACGATTGGCAGGCCCGGGAAATTCCGCCGCTCGGGCTCACGCTTGACGCGCTCATCGAGGACGAGGGCGAAAATTGGCAGAAGTTCGATGCCGCGATTACCGCCATCGAGGTCATGATCGAAGGTGGAAAACCGGTCCGCGAAACGCTTGGTCTTCCGCTCGGCGCCGCAATCGCACGCGCAGTTGCCGCGGAGAAACGGGCCAATGCAATCGGGGCCGACGATAGGATCGAACGGCTCCGCGCGCGCGCCGAGAATTATCTTGGCGCCGATGCCGATATTTGGCTCCAAACGAGAGACGACGCGGGGACGTCGCCGATGGACGAAGCGCGCGAGAGCGAAGCCACGCTTCAGGTCGCTCTCGGCAAGCTGTCCGATGCGAGCCGATTGAGAGTGGTGCGGCTGCGGGTCGAGGCGGAACAGCGAAAGCTCTCCGACGCTGCAGAGAAGGCTCTCGGGTCCCGGACCGCTTCTTTCTTTCTCGACAACCTCGACCCCAAACTCGGAATGCCGCCCCGCAAATATTGCACCGATGCGACCAGCCGCGCCCGGTGCATGAGCGTGCTCGATGAATGGATTGCCCGCGACAAGCGCAATCGCCGCCGATGATCTCCGCCAATCCGGATCATTTCACGGTTCTCGTCTCGCGCGCGGTGCTGGTTCGCCGTCGCACATTGCGGTAGGCGCGCGGGAGGGGGATTGAAGATGGGCTGGACATCAAGGTTCAAGGGCCTGGCCGAGGCTTGGCGGGAGATATCTTTAATTCCCGCCGTGGTCATTGGTCGATTTCGCGCAGGCATTGCCAAGATCGTGCGCGGGAAGGTTGCCGATCATCTGAAGGCCAGCCCCTCATTTCGAGAACACCGTTATCCGCTGGCAAAGCGGGTGATGCCGCGCATTAGGAGGCGCCGGAGTAGCCGGTCGAAATCATAGAGGGCGGTGACGCGTTCGAATGTCGTGCCGGGAAGGAAGCGCGGTCCCGCCTGTCCCTTCGGATGTTCGAAATAAAGCCAGTAGGCGCTCAGCCGGTAGTAGCTCACATGGCGGAGCCACGCCTCGCCGCCGGCTCGTCGGCAACGATCATGCCGTTTGCCCGGAGGTGAGCGATTTGCTGCGTGTAAGTGAGAGTCGGTTTGGAATAGGCGCGTGACATTGACCATCGTCATGCGTCAACGGCGCCCAAAACAAAAGACCCGCCCAGTGTGCATATCCTTGCGGACAGAGGCCGGGCGGGTGCTATTGATGCCCACATAGGGCAGACAAGCGAAGAAATCAATAACAAGCGTTGCAGCGCAACACGAAATAGGGCCCTTCCACCCCGACATCATCCGGACGAAGGAAGGCACGCCCAAAGGCACTGCCAAGGGCCACCACTGCACGTCAGGCCGTCGGAATACGCGCCTCCAGGTCGGCGATGCGCTCCGAACAGATTGCATGCACGGCGCGGCCGAGTTCCTCTACCCGTTCCGTAAGCCAGAGCAAATCGGCTTCGCTGATCCGATAATGTTTCGAGTAGCGAGCCTTCACATAGGCTTCCTTCAGCTTCTCGAAGCGCGCGCGATCAGCTTTCAGCGCGCGAGGCCAAGCATACACAAGCCGCATATCGATCCGCTCTGCCTGCGTTCGCAAGAAACCGAGATTGTGAACATGGGGCGTGTAGAAGGTGCAGACCAACAGGACGCAGTGGTAAAGCGTTTCAGTCGTCTGGTGGAGCAGAAACGCAGCTTCCTTGGCGAAGGCTTGATCGATTGCATCCTGCGAAAGCTTTGCCTTTCGCATACCCGCAGGAAACCACTCGTCAAAATATTCCGTCGCCATAGCCAGCGCCTGCTCGGGCGTCTTCGGCTTCGGCTTGTGCAATTCCTTGTCGTCATATTCGTAGAGCGCGATCCCGTCGCGCGCGACGTCCATGAAGAAATAGCGCCCGTGCGCGAGCCCGTCGTTCACCTCCTGAAGGGTATGGACAATGAAATTCACCGGCGTGTGCAGCGTCTTGTCGATCGCAAGCTCGCGGGTCAGCCGGTCCTCGAGCTTCGACCAGAAGTCGATCTTGTCGGTGAGGCGCTTGTCATTGACGATGATCAGCAGGTCGAAGTCCGAGCGATACCCTTTGGCGGTATGCGGCTCGTCGACCCAGCCGCCGCGGGCATAGCTGCCGTAGAGGATGATCTTGTCGATCCGGCCCTTTTTCTTCCAGCCCATCGTCGCCAGCGCGACCGCATCCCCGAATTCTTCGAAGATGATCGCCTTCACGCGCTCAAGCTCGCGCTGCTTGTTGGCCGGAAGATGATCGAGATCGGTACGCATCGTTCCTTCCTTCTGTGGTCACAAGCTCGCCCGATGGCAAGCATGGTCGGGTCCAGATCGCCACCTCATGGCGCCTCACGGATGCGGAAATCCCACACGGGGATGCCGAACGCCCTCGCCTTGTCGACGAGATTGTCCTGTATGCCGGTGCCCGAGAAGACGATGAGCCCGGCGGGCATGGCGTCGATCATGCGCTCGTTGCGTTTGAAGGGCGCCGCCTTCCTGTCGCGGTTCCAGTCGGGACGAAATGCCACTTGCGGCACTTTTCGCGCATCGGCCCAGCAGGCGGCGGCACGTTCGGCGCCGGTCGGCGTCGCGCCGTGGAGCAGGACCATGTCGGCATGACGGGCATGAACCTTGTCGAGCGCCGACCAGATATGCCGGTGATCGTTGCACGATGGTCCGCCGCTGAACGCGATGCGCGTGCCCTCGGGGATCAATGCCTTGGCTTTTTCGCGGAGGCGGCGGTCCATGAAGTCGCGGCTGTCGATCATCGCCGCGGTCATCGTCTGATGGCGGATGCGCGATCCGGTGCGCGGGATCCAGGCCTTGCGGGCATGGATGCGATAATGTTCGGCAGCACATTCGCGGAAAAACTCCATGGCGTCGCGCCGCTCGATCAAGGTGATGCCCTCGGCGATCGCGCGCTCGAGTTCGACCGAACGGATTTCGCTGCCATCCTGCTCGCGCTGGAGATCGCGCTGCGCCGCCTCGTTGCGGTCGAGGTCGCGCTCGATCCGCGTGCCGGCGCCATGGAAGAGATTGACGACGCCCCAGAGCAGATCTTCGAGATCGGGCTCGATCCGAGTATCGACGAGGGAGGTTACAAGGGCATCGAAGATGTCGGCGACGGCGCCGCCGGCAAGCCGGTCATCGGGAAGCGGACGGCCGTCGGGTTCGTCCTCGAAGGGACGGTAACCATAGAGCTGCATTTCCTGGAGGAGATATGCGCTGGCGCCAGGCTCGGCGGGCTCGCCGCGATCGGAAAAGTCTGACAGGTCGGTCATGTCATGCCTCGCTTCTGGTAGCCGCGCCTCTCGCGGCCTTCGCGGCGACGCCCCCGCGGGGGCGGGCGCGGGTCCGCACCGCGCGGCACGCGCGGCCGAAGCTTCAGCGGAGGATGGCGAGAGCGCGGCTATTTTGTCTCGCGATGCAAAGGGGCGTAGCCCCGGCGGAAAATAGCCGCGAGCTCGCCATTGCGGTGCCCGCTCCCGCCGCCGCAGTCGCCCTCCAGCGAAGGCCGGAGGCGCGGCTTCCACAAGGGAGCAATGGCCAAAACGGTCGGACGTTAGATGAAGCGGCGATCCCGATGTCCGAAATAGCACTATATATTTCGGACAAGAAAGCGCGCCGCATCGAGCGGCAGTATCAGGGCGCGAAGCCGGGCCGCCATTTCTTCCCGGCCCGTCCGAACGAGATCGCTGTTGAAATCGTCGAGCCGCGGATCGAGCGGGACGATTGCCACCCCGAGCGGCTCGGCGCGCTCAATCAAGGCCTTCATCGCCCACGAGCCCGCAGCGTCATCGTCGCGCGCGACGTAGAGACGGCGCAGCAACGGCGGGAAATGGATGGCCGCGAGATGCGCCGCCGACAGGCCAGCAATCATCGGGAGGTCCGGCATCAGCTCGCGCAGTGAAAGGATCGTCTCGATGCCCTCTCCGGCCGCCATGACGTCCCCTGCGGTTCCGAACCGGACGCCATGTCCAAGGAGATTTCCCATCGCGCGGCGGGGACAGGCGACAGGAGCCTTGCCGCCCGCCGGATCGAGCCAGGTGCGATGGACGCCGGCGATTTGACCGACGTCGTCGGTCACCGCGGCGATCATGGCCGGCCAGGCGGTCCTGACGTCGGGAGCATCGTCGATCGATGCCCGGTAATAGCAGCGCGGATGAAAGCGGATGGCGCCATTGCCCGGGTCGATATCGATCCCGCGCGATGCAAGATAAGCAGCGGCCAACGTCCCGGCGATCGGCTTCGACGCAGCCCAAAGCCGCCGCGCCGCCGCCGGCGTACCTGTCGACGCCTTGCGCGGGCGCCGCGATCGCGACCCTGTCGGCTCTGGCATTGGCATGCTCAAAAATCGCCGTGCCTCGGCGAGGGTCTCGCGGAAATCGGTGTGACCGCAACTGGCGGCGATGACATCGAGCAGGTCGCCATGCTCGCCGCTCGCAGCATCAGTCCATTTGCCTGTTCGACCGCGCGCGTCACGGGATGACGACAGCAACAGGTAAAGGCTGCGACCGGGCGTCCCCCGGACATCGCCGACAAGCCAGTATCGGCCTTCGCGGCGGCCGTTGGGGAGATAGTGGCGGCAGACGGCTTCGGCATTTTCGGCGAGGCGGCGCGCCAATTCACGGGCTGGACCTTCCATATGGGGCTCCTTCAAAGGCCTGGCGCCCGCGCAGATGTCGATCGATTTCTGATCGGCGATCCGCACGGACTGCTCGGCACCGGCAGCCCCTGCCAGCGCGTAGAGCGTGATTTTCTCACAATCGGGACTTCAGAATCAAGCATGACCGGCCCGCCATCCCGCGGCGGGCCCTGCGGAACGGACGAGGTCGAAGCCGATCCAATCATGGCGGACCATATCGTCACACGGCTAAAGAGGCGGGTACCTCGCATCAGGTCGGCATGAGCGGGCGATAACCCTGGTCATCGTCCATTTCTTCGGCCCAGAGCGCCATCTGGAAATCATCGTAGCTGACCCCGCACTGCTCGAGCATCCAGGCCGCGAGCGCCGGATGATCGGCGACCGCTTCGACGAAGTCATCTCCACCATGCCCGCGCCCGCGATCGAACCACCAGCCGACATCTTCCTGGACGGAAGGATCGCGCTCGATCACCAGCTGCGACGCATCGAGTTCGAGCATGGCTGCGAGCAATTGCTCGCAGTGGACGACATCGAGCGTCTCGCGCGGCCCGTGCTGACGCTGATAGCCCACCGACAGATTGGTGCATTCGGGTACGACGCCGGCATATTCGTTGGTGTCGGTATAGACGCCGGTATCGTCGGGCGCGTAGCGGAAGCCCGCATTCGCCTGGTTGAGCGCCGCGGCGAGGCTGGTCGCAAAGGCATCGGAGCATGTCCGGCCGTAGCTCTGGTGGGTGATGACATCGCCAAGCCCGGCGCGATCGAAGGCGATCGCCGCGTCGATATCAGCGAGCAGTTCGGGCGTATGGCGCTCGATCCAGCGCGAGCCGAGGCAGCCCTGCTCCTCGCCGCGGTGGAAGAGGTAGAGGCCTGGACGGCTGCCCGCGATCATGCCGAGCATGATCCATAGGCCCGCGCCGTCGTCGGCGCCGAGCGACATGCCCGCCTTGCCGTCGCACAGCTGCGCGATGCCATATTCGTCGACGCCCACTGCCTGGTGCCCGCCGACGGCCGCGACCGTATCGACATGGCAGCTCCACAAGGTGCGGGGGCGGTCGCCGATTTCCAGCATCCGGTTGCCGAAACCGTCGGCGCGCATGCCGGGAACCCTGTCGAGATATTCGCGGCAGAAGGCGCGTTCGGTCGCGCTGTCGTGGGGCCGTGCCCAGGACAGTATTTCGAGGAGCCCGGCGCGGCCTGCAAGGTCATGGATCATGGATCAGGCTCCTGTCTGGCAAGGGATGGAAGTCGCAGCCACGGACGCTGCGACGGCGGGGGCGAGGCCATCGACCACGCCTTGCGTTTCGAGAGAATTGCGGTGCGTGCATCCGCAGGCGCACGGTCCGAGCGGCAGGGATTGCATTGTTTCGAGGCGAAGGCGTTCGGCCGCCTCTTGCTCGCGCCTCAGCCGTTCGTTGCGGGCACGCTCACCGGCTGCCTGCCATTTGGCGACCTCGATCGCGATCGCCGACATTTCATAAATAAACCAGTCGCGAGCGAGGACATGGGCATTGGCGAGCGCCGGATCGTCATCGTCGACAGGATCGGGCAGATGATCTGCGCTGAGCCATTCACCATGATATTCGGTGAGATCGGTCGCATGATACCAGTCGCCCGACGCGTCGCATTGCCGGCAGCAGGTCGCGAGCCACCATTCGCCGCGATCTTCGATGTACACCGCACCGAAGGCCTCGACATAACCGTCAAGCACGTCATGCTCGTCGCCATCGGCGAGAACGATGATGAAGGTTTCGGCATCGCTGTAGCTGCGCTCATTATGCGCGCAGAAGACCGTGTGATCGGTGAAGCAATTATAGCACCATTCTTCCGACGAGCCGTCGCCGAAATACACTTCCTCATGCGGCGTCGCTTCGCGGTCGCACCGCGGGCAGTACCAGCATCGATCCCCCAGCCCGTTGGTATTCTCGGACGGGATCTCACCATGGCCGATGATGAGATATTCGCCGTCGTCGGCGAGGTCATCGCCGGCATCGATATAGGGAACGACGAAGCTGCCGCCGTCGACGAGCCGCCGGATACGCGCGCCGTTCAGGCTGCCCTTGGCATAGCCCGCATTTTCGAGCAGCAGCTTGAGCCGCGACACGTCGCCATAGATGCTCGTGTAGATTTTGAGCTCGGGCCACACCACGCTTCGCGCCCGGGCATCGTCGCGGGCGCCGATATAGGCGAGCGCCGTGTCGGGACCGGCATAGACGCGCACCGGGTGGCAGTAGCTCTCGAAGTCGCTCGCGCCGTGCGACATGCAGCTGCCGGGGCCGCCGACATAAACCTCCTCGATTTCGTCGGCGTCCTGCGTGATCTTGAGCGCATCTTCTGCAAGCTGCACCGAGAGCCGGGCGCACCAGCCCTCGATCGCTTCATTGTCGAGATGGGCCGAAAAGAAGCGGTGGAGATAGCGGCCCGGCGACATGACGAGCTGCCGATCGACCTCGCCCTTCGCGGCATTCTCGGTGAAAGCGATCTTGCCCGCCTGCTCGGTCGAGACATGGCAGAAATGCACTTCGTGCTTCTCCTGATACCAGGGCTCCTCATGCCAGGGCGTCGGCGCATAGGTGCCGTCGGCGAACCGCAATTTCTCGCGAACCGGCCAGTCGACGTCGCCGATGTCGGCACCGGCCAGCGCGATACGAAGCTGCACGTTGGGCGCGCGGAGGAGAAGCTGCTGCCGCGCGGCTTCGGCTTCGTCGAACGAGGGCCAGAGATATTGCTGGTCGCCATTGGGCGCGAAAAGGAACTCGATCGTAACCGGCCGCCACTCGGCTTCCGAGTGCGGGCAAAGGATTTGAAACTGTGCCATGGATGGGACTCCGCGCAGCCGCGCGCGGCCCCGAAGAGGCGCGATCGCGGGCTGCATTGCTGTTGGGGTGGCGCAGGGTCAGCGAGGGCCGGGGATCAGCGTTCGGACTGTGGGCCGTGACCGGCCGCGGATCGCGTCAAGCCGTCAGAGCGCGACTTTCCCGGATGCCGCTGCGCCGTGAAGGATATCCGGCGGGGGATGTGCCCCCGCCAGATGGCTCACTCGGCCGCGACGGGCAGCTCGGCGTCGCAGGGATCGCCCTCGTCGGCATCGACGGGCACCGCCATTTTGCCGCCGTCCGGATCGATGTCGTCCATACCCGGCGCTCGCATCGGCGCCGGGAGCCAGGTCGTTTCTTCGACCAGCCGCTCGGCCTCGCGGGCCATATCGGCTTTCTTGAGATGGCCGATCATGCGGGCAGCTTCGTCGCCGCGCGCTTCCGCCACATCGGCGAGGATCTGCGGCTTGGTCACACCGCTGAAATAGCTTGCCGCGGTCGGCCGCCAGCCCGCGCCATGCACATCGAGCCCCGCGGCGAGCGCGAGGACATGGCTGTGGGCGATCCGGCGCTCGACGCCATGCGCCGAGACGCGGCCATTGTCATATTTGGGAACGACCTCGGCCTGGGCGTTGACGCAGAGCGAGGCACAATGCGCGAGGAGCTGCGACTGTTCCTCGCCGTCCAGCGTGAGCAGAAAGCTCCAGACTTCCTTGTCCGACTGCGGCAGCCGCGCCTTCCATGCCGCCGCGCGCGCGTCGATCGCCTGTGCGGGCGCGCAATCGCGCAAATCACCCGGGGCGTTGGAAAAGGAGACGCGGTTCGCCGCGATCTGGACGCAGCCCTCGCGGCTGAAGCTGTAGAAACAGCCGAGCACGAGGACGTGGAGCAGGGCGGCAAAGGCGAGCGCCGGCTCCTGCGCGACCCTGTCCTGCAGCGCGAGGGTACGCCAGGCCGTGAGGTCCGAGACGAGACGGTCGGGGAGCGGGCGCCGCCCACCCGCTTCCTCTGCCCCTTCGGCGTCTTCCGTCGCCTTCACGGGTTCACCGCCGCAGCCAATGGAGCGCGCCCTATCACCCGGCTCCGACGCGCTGTCGCCGCCGAGTCCATCCTGCAGCTGATCCTCGGGCTTCACGAAGCCGCGCTCGACGCGCACCGATCCATCCCGGTCGATCGAGACGAACGCCCCCGCCATCGCCATGTCTTCAGGATCGAAGATCAGCGGTCGGTCGACCAAAGCTCCGAGTTCGGCATCGATCGCCGCGATCCGCGCATCGACCTCATCGGGCACGTCGTGCGCATCGGCCCATTCATCGCCGAGTTCCTCCGCTTCGGCTTCGAGCGCGGCGACGCGGGCTGCTTCCGCTTCGGTCATCGCGACCTCTTCGCGGTCGATTTCGCGAAACCCGCGCGTCGCGTCCCACGGCAGATCGATCGCGGTCGTCACCCATTTCCAACCCTCGGCGAGAATGCGCGCGCCCTCGGTTTTGAGCTTCGCGTCGACGAGGCGGTCGAGAAGCGCGGGATCGGTGAGCCAGCCGCCGCCATCGGATTCGAACAGGTCGCGCGCGATGCTGCCGCCTGCTTCGAGATAGGTGTCGAGACCGATGAAGCGCGCCCGTTTGTCGCCCGCGCGAACGCTGTTCTCGGTAAGCTTCTGGCGGATCCAGGTCGGCGACTTGTTGTAGCTATGTTCGAGCTGGTCCCAGACATCTTCCTGCCGCGCATGATCGTCGGCGATGGTGAAGGCCATGAGCTGATCGAGCGTCATCGCCTCTTCGGCGTAAAGCGCGTGCAGCTTCGGCGACACCCCGGCGAGCTTCAGCCGCTGGCGCACCGCGGCGGGGGTGGTGTGAAAATGCGCGGCGATTTCCTCGATGCCGGCATGTTTGTCGACCATCGCCTGCATCGCGCGAAATTCGTCGAGCGGATGCGGCGCCTCGCGAAAGCTGTTTTCGGCGAGGCTGTCCTCTTCGGCGAGTATGTCATTGGCCGCCGCATTGACGAGGCAGGGTATCGGCGCGTCCTTGGCGAGCCTTTTCTGCTTCGCCAGCAGTTCGAGCGCACGAAAGCGCCGGCCTCCGGCCGGAATTTCAAACTGCCCCGTTTCCCGCCCTTCGCCATCGAGGAGCGGCCGCACGTTGAGGCTCTGGAGCAATCCGCGGCGCGCGATGTCCGCCGCCAGTGTATCGATCGAAACGCCCGCCTTCACGCGCCGCACATTGGACTGCGACAGGCGCAAGCGGTCGAGCGGAATATCGCGCGACGGGGCGAGAGTTATTTTCGGAAGCGATTTGGCCATGGGCCTTCTCCATGACGGGCCGCCGCGAGACACTCTCCCGGCTCCTGAAACCCGTCATGAAGCCCCTGCTTCCCTCTTTCTCGAACGGGGCCGCCATCGGCGGCCCCGAACAAGCCCGCGTCCTCAGCCCCGCCACGAAAGCCGGCACGCCGCCGCGTGCAGGCGCTGCTCGCCGAGAATGATCGAGCCCGCCGCGCGCGCCGCCTCGGCGTAGATCGACAGCGGATGGCGGGCCTCGAAATGAAGGTCGCGCTCGATGCCGAGCCCGAAGGGCAGCCGCACCGCTTCGAGTTCGGCGGCCGAGAAGCTGCCGAGTTCGGGGCAGCCGAACCCGAGATCCGCGAGGCCGAACAATAGGCCGTCGGCATCGATCTCGGTTGCAAGCCAGGTGGCGGCGCCGACGGGGTTGAAGAAGCGCACGACGGGTTTGGGATCGGGCTCGCGCGCGCCGCGCGCGATCGCGTCGTGCCGCGCGGCCGCATTGGCGGCGAGCGCGGCGGTAATGTCGGGGGTGAGCAGTTTCATGCCGCGCTCCTCCCCTTGAAGTCGTTGCCGCGGCGGCAAGGTGTGGCTTGATGGGTCATTTCATTTCTCCGCGGCGGACCGGCAGCGAGCCTCTCTCGCCGCGCTCAATCCGCCACGCGGTCCGGCAACCCTCGCGCTCGCGCCGCGGCGGCCTGCCGCCGCGGGACCGAGGTTCATGGAGAGGCCCAGCCATGCGCGGCGGGCTTGCCATGTTGTTCTTCCTATGTTCTCATAGAGGCATGGACAGAATCGATACCGCCCGAGTCGCCGAAACCCTGCTTGCCGCGCCCGGCTGGGCGCGCGTGGGCCTCACCGCACCCACCGCTCACATGCGCGCCGAAGCGGCATTCGAGCTCGCCCGCATCATCGCCGAAAGCGTGGATGGTAGCCCCGAGCCCGCGCATATCGACCAGCTCGGGCTTTCGCTGTGACGTGGGCGGCTGGACCAGAGAAGGTGGGCGGCGCGCGACGCATCTGTTCGAGGCCGCAGCATGGTATCAGTCGGTCAGGCCGGTGTGCCGCTGCGGCCATAGCGCGACCTTCGATCCTTATGGTCTGTGGTGGAAGTTCCAGCGCAAGATGTGGGACGATGATCTGCGGAAAGCGCGCGAGAAATTCTGGTGCGCGCGCTGCAAGGCACGGACCGGCAAACGCGTCCGGCCGGTCCGGCTCGAACTGGTCGCGCCGAGCAAGGACGATATTCAATTGCCCATGCCCGACGAACGCGAATGGAAGCGCGCGCTGAGCCGCTTCCGCGCCTAGGAGGCTGTCCGATGGACATCGAGAATGACGACGCCCTTGTGGGCATTGGCAAGAGCCATCGCGTGATGATCTGGGATGGCAGGCGGGAGCGCGAGAAGGAGCTTCACTGGGGTCTGCCGTCGCACGATCCCGACATCTTCCAGATCCCGCTGCTCAAGTCCGAGACGGCGATCATCGACCGCCCGTGCCTGCTGCTTGCCAATGCGTTCGGCCTGGTGAAGCGCGGCAAGACGCTCTATTCGGCGAGCCTCATCGGCGAACCTTTCCTGTGCATCGCGGCAACCTGGCGCCCCGGGAACCAGGATTGGCCCGACAGTTTTGCCGCGCTGACCGTCCCCGCCTATGCCGATCTTGCCCATCATAAGGACCGCCATGTCGGGGTGGTTCACCCTGAAGATTTGTTCGACTGGCTGATGGGGAAGCGACCGCCGCTGGACTTGCTGCGGCCCTTCCCCAAGGATAGCTTCCGGATCACGCCGCCGATCCAGCAGAATTTCGACGACCTGCTCGGAGCGGCCTGACGGAGGGCCACCCATGTGCAATCTGGTGACGCTGAATTCAACGGTCGACGAGGTGGCATCCTATTTCAAATCGCGCCGGCCGCAGGCCACCAACGCTTCGCCCGGCGACGTCTATCCCGGCGGACAGGGTTTCGTGGTGCGGCAGGACGGCAGCGAACGCGTGCTTCAACCCATGACCTGGGGGTTCCCGGTGCGTCTCAAACATATGAAACCGACCAGCAAGCCGAAGCCGGTCAACAATGCGCGCGATGACAAGCTGATGTCCTTCTGGCGTCCCTGGTTCACCAATCCGATCCATCGCTGCCTCATTCCCTTCACCGCCTTCGCCGAAGCCGAAGGCGCGAAGGGCCGAATGACGCGAACCTGGATCAGCGTCACCGACCAGCCGCTCGCCGCCTGGGCGGGTCTCTGGCGGCCGACCGACGAATGGGGCGATTGCTACACGGGCGTGATGGTCGACGCGACCGAGGAGCTGTTCCACATCCATGATCGCATGCCGGTCATCCTGCGCCCCGAAGATCAGGAAGCCTGGCTTCATGCGCCGGCCGAAGAGGCGATGGCGCTGGTCGCCAAATATCCCGCCGATCGCCTCGCCGTCGAGCGCACCGCTGTCCCCTGGTTCAGCCGCAAGGCGCCGCCTGCGGACGCGCCCTCGCTGCTCTGACAAAGCGCCCTATGCGGCCGGAATAGATCCAGAAGCGGTTCCAATTGTCGGCCCCGCGCCCTTTACCCTCATTATCAGCCTGTTACATCTCGCTGACCGAGCGATCGCCATGCGCCAGGCTGCGGAAACAGCGGCCGGACAGGGCGTGAGGACCCGTCGGAACTTCCCCCGTTCGCCCGCGCCGAAATGGAAAAGGCTCGCGGCGATAGTTGGAGCGGACCGCAGGCGAGCGGGTCGGGAACGCGCCGGCGGCCGATGAACGACGTGAAGCATTTTCATCTGACCGAGGAACTCGCACAGGAATTTAAGGAAGCAGACCGAGAAGAGCAGCTCTTCGCCGCACTGACCAAGGCTGCGGGCCGCATGGGGTTCGACCATTTCGCCCTCGCATTCGACCGCCGCGGAACCGGCGAACCGGCGTCGATCCTCGTCCACAATTATCCCGACGCCTGGGCCAAGGTCTATATCGGCTTCGATCTCGGTGGAACCGATCCGATCCGCCGCGCCAGCGAGCGGTCGCTGACCGGTTTCGAATGGCGCCATGTCGACCGCTATATTCCGCTGAGCCGCGGCGACCGGCAATTGCTGTCGGTGGCGCGCGAGAGCGGCGTCGGTGACGGCTTCACCGTTCCCCGTCATCTTCCCGGCGAGGCATCGGGAACCTGCTCCTTTGCGGTCAGTCCGCACGCGGCGATTCCGGCCGACATGCTCCATGTCGCCGAAATCCTCGGCGCCATCGCCATCGCGTCGGCGCGCCAATTGATCGGCTCCTCTCCTTTACGGCCACGGCCGACACTCACCGAGCGGCAACGCGAATGCGTGCTCTGGTCGGCGCGCGGCAAGACCGCCGGCGAGATCGCCGATATTCTCGGGATCAGCGAAGAGACGGTGGTCCGTCACCTCAAGATGGCGCGCGAGCGCTATTCGGTGCATTGCCGCTCGATGCTGATCCTGTGCGCGCTGTTCGACGGGCTGATCGGCTTCTCGGACATCTACGACTGGTGGCGCCCGAACTAGCGCGCCGCGAAGTATCGCAAGATCCTTGCCCAGAAATGGGCATAGCGGCGGCAAGGGATCGATGGTCTGATTCCGGCTCCACAGCCGAGGAATCATCATGATCGCACAATCCACGCGGGCGCCGGAGGCGCCCGGGAATGCCGCAATGCGCGCCATGTTTGCCGCCCGAAAGCAGGTCTTCATCGACCAGCTCAAATGGGATCTGCCCGTGCTCGACGGCCGTTTCGAGCTCGACCAGTTCGACACGCCCGGCGCCCGCTACCTGATCCTGCTCGACCCCGACGATCTGCGGCACCGTGCTTCGGCGCGGCTCCTCCCTACCACGGCGCCGCACCTCCTCGGCGACATCTATCCGTATCTCTGCACCGATGGGCCGCCGTCGGGCCACCATATGTGGGAAATCAGCCGCTTCTGCATCGACCCGGGGCAAACGCCCGCCGAGCGCCGTGACGCGCGCAACCAGCTCGTCACGGCCCTCGCCGGCCATGCGCTGCACAATGGCATCAGCCATTATGTCGGGATCGCCGAGGCAGGCTGGTACCACAGTATCAGCAAGTTCGGCTGGGCGTGCCGCACCCTGGGTCCCGTCCACCGGGACGGTGCCTGCCGGATCGTCGCGCTCGACATCGCGATCGACGAGGACACGCTCCCCGGTCTCAAGCGAACCGGGACCTATGCGCCGCTCATGCTCAAATATGAGGAAGCCGGGGAGCCCGCGTTATGAAGAAGGATCTCACCCAAGCCGATGTCAGCGCGATGCTGGCCGAGGAGTTGCGCCGCACCGGCTATTGCATCCTCCGCAACGAAGCGATCGCGCCTGTCCACGCACTGGCGAAGGATCTCGATCCGATCTTCGATGCAACGCCCTTTTGCGATGGCAATTTCTACGGCCGCCGCACGAAGCGCTTCGGCAGCCTGCTCAAGCGATCGCAGCATACGGCCACGCTGGTGCTGGACCCGATCATCCTTCCCGCGGTCGAGGCGATCCTCGGAAGCGGATGCGACCGGATCCAGCTCAACCTCACCCAGGCGATCGAGATCCATCCGGGCGAAGTCAGGCAATATCCGCACCGCGACCAGGATATGTGGCGCGGCGCCAATGGCACCCAGGAATATCTGGTCAATATCCTGTGGCCGCTCACGCCCTTCACAAGGGAAAATGGCGCGACGCGCATTTTCCCGAACAGCCACGGCGTGGCGGGAATGGCAAAGACCGATCTTGGCGAGCCGATTTTCGCCGAATGCGAACCGGGCTCGGCGATCTGTTTCCTCGGATCGACCGCGCATGGCGCAGGAACGAATCTCAGCAAGAAGGTGAGACGCGGTGTGCTGGTGAGCTACAGCCTCGGCTGGCTCAAGCCCTATGAGAATTTGTGGCTCGCCTATCCACCCGAGGTCGCGCGGCATTTTCCGCCCGAACTGGCCGCGCTCGCAGGCTATGCCCAGCACCGCCCCAATCTCGGCAATTATGAAGGCCAATGCCCTTCGGTCCTGCTGAGGGACGATCGGCCTGCCCATCTCGGCGCGACCGATGCGCTGCGCCCCGACCAGGCCGAGGCGGTCGCCGCCTTCGCCGCTGCCGAAAGGATGGGCGCATGAGCCCCGCGCATGTGTTCGAGCCGACCTATGAGGCGATCAAGCGGCGGCTGATGACGGGCGAATGGGCGACCGGCGCCCGGATCGAAGCCGCACGCCTCGCCGATGACCTTGGGGTGAGCATGACGCCGGTGCGCGACAGTCTCCACCGCCTCAACGGCGAGCGCATGGTCGATTTCACCCCGGGCGAAGGCTTCCATGTTCACCGTCTTACCGAGACCGAATTTCGCGATCTGCTCGAGTTGCACCTGATCCTGCAACTCGCCGCGCTCGCGACGGCGCCGAATGGACTGGCAACCCAGACGAGCGCCGATCAGCCCTATCCCGATCGCATCGCCGATCTTTTCCTCGCGATGGCGGATCGATCGTCGAATTCAGAGATCGTCGCCAGCATCGCCGCGATCGGCGACCGGCTTCAATTCTCGCGGCATTTCGACGCCGCGATCCTTGGCGATGTCGAGGCCGAATATCAATTGCTCGAGGCGGCTATTCACGACGCCGCGCCGCAGACCGAGATGCGGGGCCTGCTGCTCGGCTATCACGAGCGGCGTGCGCGCGAGGCCGCTGCCTATGCGCGCATGCTCGGAGCGCATCCCGGCCGCCAGTCCTGAGGGCGTAGAATTGCCGGGTCGACGCTTTTACTTGTCATATTCACCCGCAATTGACATGATTCAGCTGCGCGGGAGCAAGCTGGCAGCTTTCGCGCGGACTATTTCGCCAGGCATCAAATGCGCCAGTCCTTGACCGGACCGGCGGCCGCACCGGACCCTGGATCGCATTGGCGACCGAACGGCGGCACAGCACTGGGAGACGAGCCTTTCGCTTCGGCGGGATCGCTCGGCTCGTGCCTTCGGGACAATTTGCTGTGTCTTCCTGCACCTGCTGCGAGAGCGCCCCGCCGCGTCATCCCTTGTCGGTGTCGTCGGCCTGCCATGTGCATCCGGGCGATCGTCCGCCGACGGCCGAAGGACGGCCCGTCACCGGACAGGATCTGGAGACGGTCTATCGCACGCACCGCACGTCGCTCTTTCATTTCCTGCGCCGCAAGGCGGGACCCGAGGAAGCGCCCGATCTGATGCAGGAGGTCTTTGCGCGTGCGGCGGGCAGCGAGCAACGGCATCACCTCGTCAACCCGGGCGGCTTTCTTCGCCGCATTGCCCAGAATCTCCTGATCGATCGGGCGCGGCGCCGCAAGTCGGCGCCGATCGCCATGTTTTCGCTGCGCGAAGAGCGCGATGCCGCGACCCCCGCCACGCAGGAATGGAATCTCGAAGCGGCGGACCTTTTGGAGCTTTATGAAAGGGCCGTGGACGCGATGTCGCCGAAGACGCGCCGCGTCTTTCTGATGCACCGGGTGGACGAACTTTCCTATCGCGAGATACATGAGCAGCTCGGCATCAGCATTGCGACAGTGGAATATCATATGATGAAGGCGCTCGGTCAGATCGCAAAGGTGGTGGACAGCGGCAAATGACGAAGGCCGGCGACGACGAATATTCGGCCGACGAGGTCGCGCGGGCGTGGCTCGTGAAGATGCGCGGCGAGGATGCGGAGGCGCTGCGCGCCGAGTTCGACGCGTGGCTGCAGGCATCCGCCGGGCATCGCGATGCCTATCGGCGCGCCGAGAAGCGGATGGCGGCGCTTGCGATCCTCAAGAGCTCGCAGCGCCACGGAACGACGCATGCCGAGGCGCGCCGCGGCCGCATGCGCGGCTGGTTCACATGGGGAGCGGCCGCCACCGCGCTTGCGCTCCTGATTATCGCGATCGGGGCCGCAGGTGCGCCCTTTCCCAGCCAGCCAGGCGGCACCGCGACGGCCTTTGCCGCTGAACCCCTGGAGACGCAGCGCGGCGAGATTCGCACCTTCCGGCTTGTCGACGGTTCACGCGCGACGCTCGACACCGACAGCCGGCTTGACGTCACCTTTGCGCATGGCGCACGAAGCGTTCGTCTCGTCAGGGGCCGGGTGCGGCTGTCGGTTGCGCAAGGGGATGTTCCGCTGCGGATCGAGGCCGGGCGTGGCGGAGCAACGACCACCGATGCTGAAATCGATCTGAGCCTCGATGCGTCGGGGACAGTCGTGGCAGTGCTTCGCCGCGGTAATGCCGAGGTTCGCGCGGACCCTGAAGCCGATCAGGCCACGCCCCTGAAGGCGGGAAGCGCGCTAGCCTATGGGCCAGGTCGCCGGTTAGAGGCAGTCGCAGCCCCTGCGACAGACATTCCGGCAGGCTGGCCCGAAGGTTGGGCAGAATATCGGTCGATCAAGCTCGGCGCGCTCGTCGCCGAAGCCAATCGCTACGCTGCGGTGCCGATCGTGATTGACGACGGCGGCATAGCCGCCCGCGAAGTGTCGGGTCGCTTCCATATCAGCCAGACCGATTTGTTCGCCGAGCGGATCGCCATATTGTTCGGACTGGCCGTCGAACGGAGGTCTGACGGCATCCACCTCCGCCACCGATAATTTTTTCAGCGAGCGACTAAGGTCGCTGCTGTCTTCCCGTCATCGCACCCCCACTGGCCGTCTGCCTGATGCACGGCCGAGAATATTGGGGGAGTGAAAATGTCGATGAAATCCCGTTCGCTGGCCGCGCTGCTTGTCGGCTCAGCAGCCTTGCTTTCGCCCGCGGGCGCGCAAGCCTTGCAGGCGCCGCGCCAATCCTATGATATTCCGGCACAGGATCTGGGCGACGCACTGCGCCGCGCCGCCGAGCTCGCCAATATCGAGCTCTATGTCAGCTCGCAGGACATCGAAGGGAAGAGGGCACCCGCCGTGCGGGGTCAGCTGACGCCGCGCGAAGCCATCGAGGCGCTTCTCGCCGGCAGCGGCCTCACCGCGCGTTTCGAGGCCCGGTCGGTCATTATCCTGAGCGACGCAGTCGCTCCGGCCATCCGCGCGGGTGAGCCCGCCGCCATCATCGTCACCGGGTCGCGCATCGCGGGCGCTCCTGCCGCCGCGCCGGTTATCGACATCAGTGCCGAGGATATTCGCAATGCGGGTCATGCCGACCTCGGCGAGGTCGCGCGAAGCCTGCCCCAGAATTTCGGCGGCGGGCAGAATCCCGGGATCGGGTCGGGTCAGGGCGTCGCGAACGAGAATGGAAACGTCAATGGTGCCTCGACCTTCAACCTCAGGGGGATAGGGCCGAGTGCAACGCTGACCCTGCTCAATGGCAATCGCTTTGCCTACAGCGGCACGCAAAGCGCCATCGACGTCAGCGCGATTCCGGCAGCGGCGGTCGAACGGATCGAGATCGTCACCGACGGCGCGTCGGCGATCTACGGCGCCGACGCGGTGGCGGGCGTGGTCAACATCTTGCTGCGCAAGGATTATGAGGGAATCACGACGAGTGCCCGCCTCGGCGGGTCGACAGACGGGGGCAATTTTCAGCAGCAATATGGGCTGCTCGGGGGCGCAAAATGGTCGAGTGAGGGCTTTCTTGCGGCCTATGACTATTTCGAGAATAGCGCGGTCCTTGCACGCGATCGCAGCTATGCAGCGAGCAGCAACCCCGCCTCGACGCTCTACCCCGATCTCAAGCGGCATAGTTTTCTGCTGAGCGCCCATCAGCAAGTGGTTGCGGGCGTGCAGTTGAAGACCGACGCGATCTACAAGCGCGGCGATATGACGTCCGTGCGCGGTCTGTTCGTGGACCGTCCGATCACGACGCGCGGGACGATCGTCACCAATGAGTTCGAAACCTTCGGAATCGCCCCGACGCTCGAGGCCGAGATCGGCGACAGTTGGACCGCGCGCATCTCCGCCTTCTACGGCGGCGACGATACCTATGGCGAGACGCAGAATTTCACCAACGGGGTGGCGACGCGCCCCATTCGCATATTCAACAATCGCAGTGTCAGCGTCGAAGCCGGTGTGGCGGGCGCGATCTTCGCGCTACCCGCCGGCGATGTGCGGCTCGCCGCCGGCGGCGGCTGGCGTCGCAACCGGCTTATCGCGGAGGTCAACGGCCGCAGTTTCGCCGGACGCCGCGACAATCTCTATGCCTATGGGGAGCTCTTCCTGCCGTTGGCAAGTCCTGCTCAACACCTCTCCTTTGCCCACCGCGCGTCGATCACCGCGGCGCTTCGCTTTGAAGATTACTCCGATGCCGGGAGCATCGTGGTTCCCAAGCTGGGCTTCGTTTATGCGCCGGCCGGAGAACTAAGCATTGGTTTATCGTGGGGCCGGTCGTTCAAGATGCCGACGCTCAACCAGCAATTCAGCGGCTACACGCCGGTGCTGCTCCCCGTCACTGGCTACGGCACAATATTCCCAGCGGGTTCGACCTACATCTACATCGGCGGCCGGAATCCCGACGTCGGTCCCGAGCGATCCGAGAATATCACCTTGAGCGCGACTTTTCGGCCGTCGCCGCGACTCCAGATCGTCACCAGCCTGTTCCGAATCGGTTATCGCGACAGGGTTGCGCCGCCCTTCGGCTCGCCGCTCGGAACACTAACCAATCCGCTCTACGCTGATTTTATCACCTTCAACCCTTCGGCCGCGTCGCAGTCGGAGGCAATCGTCGGCGCCGCCGATCCGCTCGGCAATGGCACCACAGGTCCATACAATCCCGCCAATGTTATCGCGCTGATCGACGGACGCGACCGAAACATCGCGTCGCAGCGCTACGAAGGGGCCGACCTGTCGCTGCGCTACCGAGCGCCGCTTGGCGCCAACACCCTGACGCTGACGGCCAACGGAACCTGGCTGGACAGCCGGCAGCAATTGCTGCCGGGCCTTCCGGTCACCGATCTCGCCGGCACAATCTTCAATGCGCCGCATTTCCGCGCGCGTGGCGGGGCGACCTTCGGCGGCGACAAGTTCACGCTCGCCTCGTTCGTCAGCTTCACCGGGGGCGTGACCGATCGCCGTAGACCCGTGCCGGTGAAAATCTCGCGCGTCGCGACGGTCGATCTGTCGGCGCGGGTCAAGATCGGGCGCGTCGCCGACGTCACAGTGAACGCGCTCAATATCTTCAATACCAAGCCGGACAAGACAGCGGTCGCGTCGCCGAGCGACACCCCGTTCGATTCCACCAACTATTCGGCTGTCGGGCGTTTCCTCGGCATCACGATCAGTCGCGACTGGTGAGGAGCGCCGAGATGAAAATCGCGTTCCGATCCGGCCTCCCGGCCGTAGCGCTCCTTGCCGCTGCGGCGCTCTCCCTTGCCGCGCAGGCAGGGGAGAGCAAGGGCAGGCCTTGGACGCTCGAGGATATCCTCACAGTTCCGGAGGTGAATGAGATCGCCCTGTCGGACAATGGCCGCCTCGCGATTTACGCTGCCGAGATTGCCAACCTCGATGTCGGAAAGCCAAGATCGCACATTCGCATCGTGGACGTCGCCACCGGTCGGACAAAGGAGGTGTTGACGGCCGATACGATCAAGTCGCTGCGACATATTCCTGGAACACAAGATTGGAGCGCTTTGCTGGACCTTGGCGAAGGGCAGCAGCTTTACCGGATCGACGCCGAGGGCAAGCCGGAGCCACTGATCGTCAACTCGAACCCCGTCCCGGTCGGAAAGGCCGATATGTCTTTCCCAATCGGCGGCGGCGTGCGCCCGGCGCAAATCGGCATACTCGACTATGACTGGTCGCCCGATGGCAAATGGCTCTGGTATTCACAGCTTAGGGCGAAGCTCGACAATCCGCGTGTCCGCTTCAACGAGGACGTGACTGCTCTGCTCGGCCGACGACGATCGTCGATCGACATTGAGGTCGACTATCTTCTACGCGGTCCCGACGCAAGCACGACCCGGATCATGACCAGGCCATCGACCGATCGGGTCGCCACGCGAGGCGGCGGCCGCATTGTTTGGCGAGGCGATGAGATCCAGTTTCGGATCGAGAGGCGCGACGGCTCTTTGGGTGGTGCCTTCGAATTCTTGGCCTGGAACCGCGTGAAGAAGACGGTGCGCACGCTCGCGAAACAACGCGACTTGCTCACCATGTCGATTCTAGGCGGCCCGCGCGGCGGGCAGCTTTCGACAAGCGGTCTGGGCAGCGATCGGGAGTTGATTGAGACCTCGGCGGAAGGTCGACCACACAGCTATGGTCGTGTCGCGTTCGACATCGGCGATTCCCGTTCCGCCGGCTGGAAAAGCAGCCGCGACGGCAAACGGGTAGTGATCGGGACCAGAGGGATCGGCGATGCGCGCTATGGTCTCGCGCTCATCGATAAAACAGGGGTGCGTGAACTCCGCGCGGACGCGAGCCTGACGCGATGCGGCTTCGACGGCATGCTCCGGGCTGCCATATGCGTCGAGGAAGGCATGTCCCGGCCGCCGCGCCTCGTTCGTGTGAGCCTCGCCACACACAAGATCGCGGACCTTGGTCCCATCTCACCAAGACATGAGGAGATAGAACCTCTTCAGGCAATTGCACGCACCTTTGTCAGCCGCGACGGTTACAGCGCTGACGGCTACATCCTGCTGCCGCGCGGCCACCATGTTGGCGATCGACATCCAGCCGTCGTGGTGACCCACGGGAGCGACGCCGACGACCGCTTCGCCGAGCCCGCAAACCAGTGGAACTATCCGGTCCAGCTGCTCGCCGAGCGCGGCTATGTCGTGCTGCTCCTCAACGACCCCTCTTTCAGGCAGTCCCAGGATTTGATGGATGCCATGCACGCTTGGTTGCGCGGCAAGGGCCCTCCCGATCCTGAAACGGTTCAACAGAAACTCTGGCTGAGCGGCGTCCACAGCATCGAGGATGCCGTGACGGAACTTGCGGCGGAGGGGTTGATAGATCCTGCCCGCCTGGGAATTGCCGGCTACAGTCGCGGCTCCCAAATGGTCAACGTCACCGTCACGAACTCCAAAATGTTTCGAGCGGCCTCGAGCGGGGACGGCGGCTTTCTGGAGCCTGCCGGCTACGCAACCGGGCGATCGAGCTATGATGCGGTTTATGGGGGTGCGCCGCTCGGCGACAATATCGAACGCTGGCGCCGCTTTGCACCGTCGCTGAATGCCGACAAAGTCTGTGCCGCGGTGTTGCAACAAGTGGCTTCGGCATCGCCATCGCAGATCGAACTGTTCGAGGCCTTGCGTGCGGCGGGCGTCGCAACCCAGATCAGCTATTTTCCGGGAGCAACCGCGGAGTCCGACGAGACGCATGTCTTCTATCTGACGTCCAACCGACTGCGCGCAATGCGCGAGAACATCGCCTGGTTCGACTATTGGCTGCTCGGCCAACGCGATGCCGACGGGCCTTTCCCAGATCAGATGGCGAACTGGGATCTATTGAAGCAGAACCGCCCAGCTCGATGCCCCGCCGAGCCATGACCCATGTTCAATCGGTCTCGGCAATTCCTGCAAAGAATATGTAGCGCTCCCCGGTGTCTTCCTCGACCGCACCGAGCGGGTCAATGCCGCGTGTCTGCTCTCTGATCGCACCAAGGTCCACAAGCTCCAACTCGCAGTTTCTGCCTTCCATTTCTGTTCCTCCAATTGGCAATTCGGAATGAGGGCGCATCACAGTCTCCTTCGGCTTGTTCAACTTCCCGCCCAATATCGGGCCCAATTTTCAGCGGCGACGAAGGTCAGAATCCTGTCGATGCGCTCGGCACCGCGCCATGTCGGATCTTCGGGCATGTCGAGAAGCGCGAGATCCAACACGCCCGACGCCGCAAGTATCCCGCCGCGCAGGCGATCGTGCAGCGCAGCACGGTGGGTCCGATAGATCGACAGGTGGAAGTCCCCGGGCCCACCCTTTTGCCTTCGCGCTGTAATCATCTTCGGCAAATATCCTTCGAATGCCTTTCGGGCCACGGCTCTGTTCTGGCCGCCGGCGATCCACTCCCATGTCGGTATAGCGAGACAGGCCTCGACGATCGGCTGCGACATCAGCGGGGCAATATGGGGAGGCATCGTCGCGCGCGGATAGAGTTCGACGCCCTTCTGCGCTCGCATCAGATAGGCGGCGTGGACAGTCTTCCCCGGGAGAATATCGTCGGGCGCATCGAGCCAGGGGTGGGAGGCGCCCTCCGCCCTGATCGTTCGCCCGATCTCTTTTCCTAGTCCCGCGAGATTGATGAGAGGGCGATGGCGCCCACGATTGCGTCGATAGCGCTGCCAGCCGTGCTTCAGAACGGTCTTGGCGTCCGCTCCGGTCAACAGGGTGAGATCATACAAGGTAGAACCCAAGGATGGTCGCGGACCTTCGGCCAGAAGCCGATCAATGAAGGGCACGGCGCTTCGTACGCCACAAAGGATGCCGTCGCCGCCATTGCCGGAAAAGAAGGCATCGACGGGTAGTTCGCCGAGCAAGCGCCGATGGATCGCCTCATTTGTCTGCTTGTAGAGCGGAGCAACGGGCCAAGGATGATGTGGCGCTGCCGAGGCGGTGACGTCAATGTCTTGCAGCTCGCGATGCTCCTCGATCAGCAGCGTGCCGATCGACTCTGCAAGCGCCCGGGCGTACCGGCGCTCATCTCCATCAAAATCGGGGCTCACCAGATTCAGACAGGTCAGCCTCTTGGCCATATTCGCTGCCGACGCCGCAACGATTGAGGAGTCGAGTCCGCCCGACACGCCGACCATGATTGAGGGGAAGCAAGCCGCCCATGCTCCGACGCAGTCCGCTATCGTGCGCCGCAATTCGTCAGTCACTTCGTCGGCTCCAAGGCCGGAACGGGCGACATGATCCCAAGGCGACCAATATTGCTCGGTCCGCAAATCATCCTTGTCGAAGACCAGGCATTCGCCGGCGATCAGTTCTTCGACATCCGATACACATGTCCGTCGACCCCGAAGATCGCCACCAGCCAGGATGCGAGCGATCTCATCGAGATTTGCCGAACCAGGGGCGGGGTTCGCGAGGTCAGTAATCGATCCTGCAAGCGTCACGCGGCCGCGATCGCGGCGGGCATAGCAAGGAAGAAGTCCCGATGGATCGCGAAATATCCGTACCGGACCCGCTGGGTCGGCATGGACCATGACGTAACCGCCCCAATATTGCCTCAGCAGCCGTTGCGCATCATTGGCCGCAAGACCATCGCCCTCGCCGGCTTCAAAGGCCTCGACCCGGCGGCTGGGTGGGCCTCTCGTAAAGAGATGACCGATGATGACGGTCCGAGGAGGCACTGCGATGGCCGGTTCGGCGGTCCAGATCATCACGCCAGGGATTTCGAATGTCGGCGGCCGGCGACGCTCTGGGGCCGGGCAGTTGGCCGACATCTCGACCTCGATGCGAAACCCGCCGACCATCAAACGGCAAAGATCGGTTGATAGTGGAGAACAACATCCAAGGTGTCGGTCAGCACGGTATCACCGACCTGAACCCAGCTATGGGCGGCGAAAGGCATGGTGACGCCAAACACCAGCGAGGCTGCCACGCCGCGGCGCGCAAGCATCCGTGTCATGGAAATGCCGCGCACTAGACATTGGTCATCTGACGACAAATAGCGCGCGGCGCGAACGAACGCGGCGGCTATTTCGCGGCAATCGTCCGCACTGGATGGCGCCAGTCGATCCGACCTGCGTCCCAGATCGGTTACAATATTCGCAAGAGAATTGTTCTGAAGATCGCGGCGGGCTCGCCGCTGCTCCCAGATGCAGCCTATTGTCGCCGCCATCGATGCCTGTGCGGACGGCTCGTCAACGAGACTGCGCGCTGCCAACGGCGGGAGTGTTGCAAGCCCAAGACTTCCGTCTGCATCGTCAGCGAGAAGCCCGAGGCTACGCAGTTGGTCCTTATCTGCAGACGTCCCGCGACCGGCGAGCACGCGGTCAAATCGTTTCGCGGTGTGATCGGTGAGAAGAAAATAGCGGTCGGCGGAGAGATCGAACAGGACGACGGCGCCTTCAAAATGGCGGTGATGCAGGCCTGATCGCAGCATGACGGACATTTCAGTGATTGAGCGGGAAAACGCGAATGGCGTGCCGCATGCGAGCGGCACGCCACCGCTTTCAGTCGTCGGTCGTGATGCCGCCGGCGAACAGATAGTGTTCGCCCTGATCCTCGTCGACCGGTCCGAGCGGCTCGATGCCGCGGGTTTCGACGCTGATGGCGCCGAGGTCGATCAGTTCGTTGAAGTCCTTCATCGCTTCTTCCTTCCCAATTCGCGACCAGAATGAGTCGCGTTCAGGAAGTTATGTCCCGGGCAGAGTGGCATCCATTTTATAATCCAATAATAATCGGATACCCATCAATCTCTCAAAAAAGTGACCGAGCCAAGGAAACGCACGTCGGAGCGCGCACCACTACCTTTAGCTTTCGCCTGGACATGCGTAGCGGGACCCGGTCACACACTTCAACAATTGCGAAGCGCGCGGCTTTCATCCCCGATCAACGGAACAATTCGCAATGACAACTGGAACCGAAATTGGATGTTTCTGCGAACTGCTTCGAGGCTCGATGGACAGGCCTCCAAGACACGGCCTGCGATAGCCGCAGCCACTTCCCATTCGAAGAAGGCTTATGGTCGACCTTGCAGATTCTTTCCGATGCCACGATACCAAATGGTGACATTATGGGGACAACCCCCCTCAAGGGCCGCTTTGTCACCAAACGCGCCAATGCGCTTGGAGGCCTAAGTCGCCGGAAAATACAGGAAAACTGGAGCGGGCGAAGGCATTCGAACCCTCGACCCCAACCTTGGCAAGGTTGTTGATGGCGCACCCGACAGGATTCGAACCTGTGACCTTCGCCTTCGGAGGGCGACACTCTATCCAGCTGAGCTACGGGTGCTTCGGGGCGGTGCCTAGCCGGTTCGACGGGCATCGGTCAACGGATTCGATGCGGAACGCCGAGACAGGATCGGTAGCATCGGCCTACGCCAGCAAAACCCTTCGTACGCTATGATACTAAGTAGTATGCTTACGTCATGCTTACGTGAAAGAACCGAACCTATTTGGTACGCGATTTTCGGCCGAAAAATCGTTTAATTTCAATCGACGAGAAAGAAATTTACCGAGAAATTGGCGCTTGACCGCTGCCTTCGGAGGGCAGCGCTCTATCCAGCTGAGCTACGGGTGCCGGTAGAGCGCGGCCTCTAGCAAGCGCGCGCGCCGCCAGCAATGGCCTATCGACCATGACGTGCGGATATGCGAAGCGGGCGGCGAAAGCGGGAGGGCGCATGGCATCCAAACAGCGCTGGCCGATGGCGGCCGATCTTTACGGTGAAATGCAGATCGAAGCGGCGCCACCGGCAAAGCGGCGCGCGCGCGACTATCTGCCCGGCGCGCTCGTCACCGCGACTGCCGCACTCGCCGCCGCATGGCTCGCCGACCATTATGCCGCGCCGCTGGTGCTGATGGGGTTGCTGATCGGGCTTGCGATGAGTTTCCTGTCGCAGGACCGGGCACCCACGCCGGGCTCGACCTCATGTCGCAGACCGCGCTGCGGGTCGGCATCGTCCTCGTCGGCGCGCGGATCACCGCTGGGCAATTCGCCCAACTGGGGCCGCTGCCCTTCGCGATGCTGATCGCGATCATGCTGACGGTGATCATCGTGACCGTCGCGACCGCCCCCTTGTTCGGGCAGGAACGCCACGCCGCGCTGCTCGCGGGGGGCGCGACCGCGATCTGCGGCGCGTCAGCGGCACTCGCGCTCTATTCGCTGATCGGCGACAAGCGCGTCGACCAGGCGCGCTTCACCTTGACGCTCGTCGGCATCACCGTCGCGAGCGCGCTGTCGATGACGCTCTATCCGGTGCTCGCGACCGAGTTCGGGCTGAGCGATACCCAAGCGGGCTTTCTGATCGGCGCGTCGATCCATGACGTCGCGCAGGCGATCGGCGGCGGCTTTTCCTTCTCGCCGCAGGCGGGCGAGGTCGCAACGATCGTCAAGCTGACGCGCGTCGCGCTGCTCGCGCCCATGCTGATGCTCGTCGGGTTGTGGCTGGCGCGCGCCGACGGCGACGCGACCGAAAAGCGCCGTATCCCGTTGCGCCTGCCCTGGTTCATTCTGGGCTTTCTGGGGCTCGCGGCGGTCAATTCGCTCGTCGCGCTGCCCAAGGCCGCGGTCGATGCCGCCAATCTGACGGCGCAGGCGCTGCTGCTGCTCGCGGTCGTCGCGACCGCGATGAAAGCGCGGCTGCACCTGCTGCTCGATCAGGGGCGGCGCAGCTTCGCGCCGATCGTCGTCGCGACGCTGACGAGCTTTCTGCTGTCGCTGGCGGCGGCGAAATGGTTGTGACGTCACGCCGCCGCGACGTCACGGCAAGCTCTTCTTTTATCAGCTCTTCGGCAGGGCCCAGCTGACGGTCAGCTGCGTCGCGCGGCGCGGGATGTCGAGCTTCGCCTCGCTGAAATTGACCTTTTCATTGGGCGGCAGCATCCGCACCGGCGGCTTGATTGTCCAGCTGTAGACGATCGTCCCCTGCGCATCGCGAAGTTCGGCGAGGATCGGCGGAACACGCTGCTCGCGATCGGTCGGATTGATGATCACCCCCGATGCAGCGAAATAGATCGTGCCGTCGGGTAGCTCGCGATGATCCTGGTTCGGCGGCAGCTCGATGACGAGGTCGGGTTCGTCGGCCATGCCCGGAATGCCGAGCCCCTGCGCCCAGCCGGGCAGTCCGAACCAGTAGAGCGCACCGGTCGCGCCCAGCATCAGCGCCGCGGCGGCGCCGGCGATCCACGTCCAACGCTTCGCCGGATTGCGGCGGGGGCGGCGAAAGGGGAGCGGCGCATCCTCTGCGGGCGGCAGCACGGGTTGCGGATCGGGCACCGCAAAGGCTTCGGGCGGCGGAGGCGGGGCGGGGGCGGCGACCGGTTCCTCGACGACAGGCGCCGGTGCAGGCGCTTCGGCATAGGAGGGATCGGGCGTCCGCGCCGCCGGAACCGGCGCCGGCGCAGGTTGTGGCACGGATACCGTTGCGGGTTCGGGCGCTGGTGCCGGGACGGGCTGCGCGCTCGCCGCCGGCTCCTGGAACCAGCTATGGCGGCAACTGGCGCACCGTACCGTGCGCCCCGTGGGTCCTATCGCCGTATCGGGCACGACATAGCGCGTATGGCAGGACGGACAGGCGAGGATCATGGCGCCCCTCTAAACACGCCGATTCGCGCGTTGCAAGCACCGTGTCGCGCTTGACGCTTTACGTCGGTGGACAGCCGTGTAACAGGCAACGCCATGAGCATCCCTGCTCCCATGCCCCGCCAACGGAAAAAGGCGCCCCGTCGCGCCGCGATGGCGTCATGACGCCGGCATCCCGGGCGGGCGGCGCGATGGTGGAGTTCAACGGCGTCGGGCTGCGCTACGGCCCCGATGCCGAGATATTGAGCGACATCAGTTTCAACCTGCAGCCGGGCAGCTTCTATTTCCTGACCGGCGCGTCGGGCGCGGGCAAGACGTCGCTCTTGAAGATGCTGTATCTGGCGCAGCGGCCGAGCCGCGGGCTCGTCCGCCTGTTCGGCGAGGATCTGGTCAGCATGCCGCGCCACCGGCTGCCGGGATTTCGCCGCCGCATCGGCGTCGTCTTTCAGGACTTCCGACTGATTCCGCACCTGTCGGCGCGCGACAATATCGCGCTGCCGCTGCGGATCGCGGGGGTGAGCGAGGAGGATCTAGCGGGTCCGGTCGGCGAGATGCTGAGCTGGATCGGGCTCGGCGAGCGCGCCGACGCCTTTCCGCCGACGCTTTCGGGCGGCGAGCAGCAGCGCGTTGCGATCGCGCGCGCGGTAATCGCGCGGCCGCAATTGCTCGTCGCCGACGAACCGACAGGGAACGTCGATCCCGAAATGGCGATGCGGCTGCTCGGCCTGTTCGAGGCGCTGAACCGGCTCGGCACCACCGTCGTCGTGGCGACCCACGACATTCACCTGATCAGCCGGATCGAAAATGCCCAAATGATGCGGCTGGAGAAAGGGCGCCTCTCGGACCCTACCGGCGCGCTCCGCTATCCGCCCAGCCGGTCGTGACGAGCCGCCGATGATCATCCCGCGCGTCCCCGTCCAGCATCGCCGCCTGCTCCCCGACCGCCGCCTGTCGGGCCCGACCCCGTGGGTAATCGCAATCCTGATGATGCTCACCC
>JAEWIL010000235.1 GCA_023387085.1 Pseudomonadota bacterium
AAACACCGACTTCGCGATGTCCAACCCGATCGTCGCAATCTTCTCCATCGTAGCTCTCCTTCCAGCTCATCCCGCAGATCATACCGCGGGGAGTTGGAGAGCCGTCCACGTCATCAATTGCGGACTGTCAGTTGCGGACCGACGATCGCAGGAAAGCGGACATCAAGATCAGGCACCTCTTTAAGCAACGATCGCTCGACGCAAGAACACACCCACCGCTTGGGCATGTCGGCACGCTTCTATGATATTCCTCTCGACTTGGGGAACAATGATGGTGACGATGGGAGCCTTACGTTCAGGGGATGAGAATCTCACGAGCGAAGTTTTTTTCCTTCGCGGCGATAGCACGCGATGGGAAATACCCGACGCCGGAGGCGCGCGATTGGTCATCATCCGTCCGGAATGGAACAATCATCAGCGGATAAGGTATCCGCCATCGATTATGAGGCTGTGCCCCCGAATATACTCGCACTCCGGTGCCGCAAGGAAGAGAACCGCAGTTGCGACCTCGTCAGTCTTCCCGAAACGCCGTGCGGGGATCGACCGAAGAAGGTGCGCATGGACGGCGTCGTCCGCCTGTACCCAGTCGACGATGCGAGTCTCGATGAAACCGGGAGCGATCATGTTCACACGAATCCCGTCGCGCGCCCATGCATCCGCAATCGCACGCGTAAAGCCGAGTAGCCCTGCCTTGCTTGCCGTGTAGGCAGGACGGTCACGAAGCGCGACGAAACTCCCAACCGAACCGACATTCACAATCGCGCCGCGCCGCGCCGCCAATTTTTCCCTGAACAGGAAGCTGAGATCGGCGACGGCGTTGAGGTTGACGTCGATTACAGCGCGATAACCTGCGCTCTCACACTCGTCGTCGCGGGCCATTCCGGCGTTGTTGACGAGAATATCCAGGTCGCCGATTGCCGTTGCCAGACGTTGCCGCTGCTGGTCATCCTCGACCTTAAGGCCATGATATGTGAAGCGAGCGAGATCGTCACCATAGTCCGATGGGTGATCGCGCGTACCCGTAATATGGACCTTTGCTCCCGCGCGCTGAAAGGCATCGGCTACTGCGAGCCCGATGCCTTGCGATCCGCCGGTAACGAGCACGACCTTGCCCGAATAGTCGAAGCTGATTGCCATATCTTGTCTGTCCTCTTCGAAGCCGTGCCCTGAGATTCTCTTATGGCCAGCATCGAAACCCGTTTCTTGAGGCGATAACATTTCGCAAGTTCAAGTATCGCGCCGCCATGAAGGCCGCAATCATTGTCCCTGTACACTTGCCATTTGGACAGATCGGGATGGCTCTGTTCGGCAGCCCATCCCGCGACTGGATCAGCAGGAACTTCGCCTCGATGAGCGAACCGCTCTCGGCGCTCGGCCGGCAGTTCATCACCGACTTTGTCAGCGTGTCCCGAAAGCAACTGCTGTTCCCAATGGCATGTCGTTTGACGACTCGAGAGATCGAATGTCTCCGCTGGGCAGCGATGGGCAAAACCGATCAAGAGACGGCAGTCATCTTAACACTGAGCCACGCAACGATACGGTTCCACATTAACAATGCTGCAAGAAGGCTCGATGCGGTGAATAGGAGTCAGGCAATCTTGAAGGCGGCGCACTTGGGGTATTTGAGCCTTCCGTACTAACCCCCAATGATTGTCGGCTTCGGCAGCCTCTGGCCGATGCACGAACCGCTCCGCGGATTGGTGCTAGCCTCGATGTCAAGCCGCCCTTCGAGCGCCGCGCCTGATTGAACGTGGGCTGCCGCAGGCATGTACGCCGGCGCACCGTGTCCAATACCGGCACCGAGACGGGAGGGGCACTTGATCCAGTAAACCGCAGGCCACCGCGCTTTCCCTACGGTTCGGCTAAGGCACCAATCTGGCGCAGAGAGTGGATTGATCTGGCCGATTTCGGACTGACTGCTTTTAGCGTGCAAACGAGGATAGCGGAGGTTTAGCGACAGGCCAAAGCGTTCGCTTCCAGAGGGCGTGGTCCTTGTCAGCGCCGCAAAGCAAGCGAAAGCAGCTTTGCGGCTATCGATGCCGACAATCGTCCCTGTCCGAAGGTATGCCCCAACCAATGCCTCGATCCAATCGACCAGGAGCCGACCGCCACCTAGCTTGCTGAACGTCGTGATTGCACGGCTTTCAGGAGGATCGAGACATGAAACCCGACACTATTGCATCGCCCGACACCTCGGGCTTCGAAGAGCTGGTTCCGTCGCGCTATGCGCTGCGGATCGGCGACATCGATGTGCTTGTCGTAAGCGACGGCGTGCTGCCGCTGCCCACCGAAACGATGGCCACCAATGTGGACCCCGCGGTCCGCGCCGAATGGTTCAAGGATATGTTCGTCGGACCCGACATGTTCGACTGGGCTCTCAATGTCCTCGTGCTGCGCAGCGGCGACAAGACCATCTTGGTCGATGCGGGCCTCGGCGGCCAGTTCCCCGGTTTCCCACGCGCCGGCCAGTTTCCCAAGCGGCTGCAGGCCGCGGGGATCGACTTGGCATCAGTCACCGACATCATCATCACGCATATGCACATGGATCATGTCGGGGGGCTGCTCGTCGAGGACGTGAATCGACGGCTGAATCCGGACGTGCGCATCCATGTCACGGCCACCGAAATCGCCTTCTGGCAGACCCCCGACTTCGAACAGACGGCGATGCCTAACCCCGTTCCCGAGGTTCTGCGCAAGACCGCTACGCAGTTCATCGATGCCTATGCCGACAAGATCATGGCCTTCGACGAGGAGTGCGAAGTGGCGCCGGGCGTGGTCGCAAAGCTGACCGGCGGGCACACGCCGGGGCACTGCGTGGTCCATGTCGCATCGGGTGGCGAGCGCCTGACCTTCGCGGGCGACGCGCTCTTCCCCGTCGGTTTCGACCATCCCGACTGGCATAACGGCTTCGAGCATGATCCCGAAGAATCGGTGCGCGTGCGCGTTCGCCTGTTGCAGCAAGCGGCCGCGAGCGGTGAGTATCTCGTCGCGACGCATTTGCCCTTCCCTTCGGTGGGCCGCGTCGCCGCCGATGGCGACGCCTTCCGCTGGGTCGCTGCCTTCTGGGATTTCTGATCTCCAGCCGAAGGCTCCCCCGGGGGCGTACCGACCGAGCGCGCCGGTATGCCCCCAACCGGCAGAACACCGCCCCCTCCAGTCCAGGGAATTCGAAATGCGGCATCCGTGCGAGCCCGTCTCGCTGCACGCTTATGGTCCGTCAGGCCGAATGCGCAGCAAGCCTGTCTGCAAGAAAATCGGTGAACAATCGGACGCGCAGCGGTGCAAGGCGGCCGAAAGCGTGCAGCGCCTGGACGGGAACCGAGGCGAGCGGATCGTGCGGGAATATCTCGGCGAGGCGTCCCGCGGCAAGATCGTCCGCCACCGCCAGCCGAAGCAGCTGCGCAATGCCGACCCCGCCGAGCGCCGCAATCCGCATCGCCTGACCCGAATCGGTGTCGAGTGCCCCTTCGGGCAGCAGATCGGTCCCGTCGGCGAAGCGAATGGGATAGGCCTGCGACCCAAGCCGATACCGGATATGCGGCAATTGCGCGAGCGCTTCGCGCGTCGCGGGATGGGCAACGCGTTCGAGCCATTGAGGCGCCGCGACGAGGATGAGCGGCAGGGTCGCAAGACGTCGCACCATCCAGTCGACATTCCCCATTTCGCCGACACGCAACGCCACGTCATAGCCTTCGCGGATCAGGTCGACATGGCGATCGGTGATACTGATCTCAAGCTTGATCTCGGGATAGCGCGGGACGAATTCCCGGGTGAGCGCTTCCATCAACGCGGGACCGAGCACGCCGGGAATGCTGGCGCGCAGCACCCCCTGCGTGCGTTCAGCCCCCTTCAAGGCGTCGCCGGCTTCGTCGAGGGCACGCAGCAGCGGGGCGATGCGCTCGTAATAGGCGGTCCCGTCGACAGTCAGCGTCAGCGAACGGGTGGACCGGAGGAAAAGTTTGACGCCGAGGCGTCGTTCGAGCCGTTCGACGCTCTTAGAAACCGCGGAGGGGGTGGTCCCGGCAAGACGCGCCGCGGCGCTGAACGAACCCGTCTCGACGGCGCGCACGAAGGCTTGAAGTCCCGTCGTCGGTTCGAGGCCAGCGGTCATTCGATAGTTTTTAGCAAAAATGATGTGCCTGTCTCCAGTCTAATTTTCCGAAATGGAAAAGCCAAATCCATCTCCGTCTTCAACCACAGAGGTGAATTATGGACAGTTTGAAGGGAAAGGTCGCCGTAGTAACCGGCGGCAACAGCGGCATCGGTTTCGCGAGCGCGAAGCTCTTTGCCGAGCAGGGCGCGCAGGTGGTGATCACCGGGCGGCGCCAGGCCGCACTCGACGAGGCAGTCCGGTCGATCGGCCCTGCTGCGGTAGCGATCTGCGGCGACGTCGCCGACCCGGCGCACCACCGCGCGGTCGCGGACCTTGTTCGCGAGCGTTTCGGCGGTGCGGACATCTATATGGCGAACGCCGGAGTCAACACGATCACGCCATCGGGCGAGGTGTGCGAAGCCGAGTATGACACCCAGTTCGGAATCAATGCCCGCGGCACTTTCTTTGGGGTCCAGGCGATCGCGCCGCACCTGCAGGAGCGAGCCTCGATCATCCTTGTCGGTTCGCTCGCGAGCGACAAGGTGCTCGACGGCCACGCCGTCTATGCCGGGACCAAGGCGGCGATCGCGGCGTTCGCGCGAAGCTGGGCGCTCGAATTCAAGGACCGCGGCATCCGCGTCAACATGCTCAGTCCCGGGCCAACCGAAACCGAGATCCTCGGCAAGCTGGGCGTGGCACCCGAAGAGCGTGGCGCCTTTGCCGAGATGATGGCGGGCGCAATCCCGCTCGCGCGGCTCGGCCGGCCGGAGGAACTCGCGCGCGCTGCGCTGTTCCTCGCGTCCGACGCCAGCAGCTTCGTGACCGGCATCAACCTCCGCGTCGACGGCGGCATGGCGCTGCTCTGACTCATCCCCAAACATCGAAGGAAATAAGCATGACCCAATCTCCCGTCGAGCCCGCCATCGCCGCCTTGATCCACGACGTCGTCCATGTCGGCAGCGCTTATGACATCGAAGGCATGGAAAGGCTCTACACGCCCGACCAGATTTTCCTGGTCCTCGGCAGCGACGGAGAGGTGACCCGAATTCTTCGCGACGATTCGATCGCTGAATTCCGGTCGCGTCGCAACGCGGGCGAAGCGCCGCTTTCGACCGAACATCGGGTGCTTCACGTCGAGCAGCAGGGCGATCATGCGACGGCGATCCTCTATCGCCGCATGAGCTCCGACGCTCCGCCCGCGATGTACGAGCTTCGCATGCGCAAGGATTCCGGCACCTGGATGGTCGCCGGTGAAACGGTGACGCCCTGGCCGGGCGGCATCGATGGCGCCTTCCTCCCTCCCCGGAAGGGCGCCTGACTGCGGGGCGCGCGCGGCCCCGCCCCCCCCAGCCGCGCGCGCCCCAATTTTCAAACGACAGAAAGGAACATGCGTTGAAAAATCTTGCTCTCCCCCTCTCGCTCGGCGCGCTGATCGCAGTTGGCACGGCGGCGCCCGCGGCGGCCCAGACCTTCGAGGGTCCCTATGTCGGGGCGCAGGCCGGCTGGAGCCAGAATCGGCTGGGCTCGGTCGCGACCGACCTTGGCACCGCCACGATCAACGACAGCCGCGATGCGGCGACCGCCGGCATCTTCTTCGGCTATAATCTCCAGCCAGCCGCCAAGGTCGTGCTGTCGGCCGAAGGGGCGGTCAATTTCGGGTTCGACGACGACCTGTCGCGTGCGCAAAAGGACGCATCAGCCGCGATCAACCCCGAATATGGTTTCGACCTGGGCGTCCGCGCCGGTTACCTCGTGACCGACAAGACGCTCGTCTATGCGCGCGGCGGTTATGAGAATATCCGCACCAGGGTGCAGATCCTCGATCTCGAAGGTCCGCGCAGCGGCAAGGACAATCTCGACGGTTGGTCGGTTGGCGGCGGCATCGAACGGGCTGTCACCGACCATATCTCGGCGCGCGTCGAATATCGCTACAGCGACCTTGGCAGCGGCGGCACCAAATGGGATCGGCATCAAGTCCTGGCGGGCGTCGCCTGGAATTTTTGAGGATCGCTCATCCCATCCGAAAACTGAATGTGGCAGGCAAGGCAAGGCAAGGCAAAGGCAGGAATGTCTTGCCTTGCCAAACGCGGACAAATATACTCCGCGTTATGGCGCACATGACCGTAAGCGTGGAATATGGGCTGCATTGCCTGCTGGGCCTGATCGATGCGGGCGATGCGCCGCGCAGCGCCCGCGATCTGGCTCTCTTCCAGGGAATTTCGCCGAGCTTCGCGGCCAAGATTTTTGCCAAGCTGGAGAAGGCGGGGATCGTGACGGCAGCGGAAGGCGTGCGCGGCGGATATCGGCTCGCGCGGCCGGCCCATGCGATCAGCGTGCTCGAACTGGTCGATGCGATCGAGGGGTGCAAACCCTTGTTCGACTGTCAGGACATACGCGGGCGTTGCGCTCTGTTCGAGGACGGCGCGCCCGAGTGGGCGACGCGCGGCGTTTGCTCGATCCATGCGGTCATGCTCAAGGCCGAAAAGGCAATGCGCGACACGCTGGCGAGCGAGACGCTGGCCGACATTGGCGGCCGGCTCGAGCGCAAGGCCCCCGCCGAGTTCGGCGGCGACACCAAAGCCTGGTTCGACGCGCGACTCGCAAGACGGCGGTCGCGCCCGTCGCAAGCAGAGGATAGGCTAAGATGATCCGACCGGCATGCGAGGAACAGCCGCCGCTCGTGCTGGTCGTCGACGACGATGAGGACGTTCGCACCGCAATCAGCGAGCTGATGTTATCGGTAGGGATAGAGGCCGAATGCTGCGCCTCGACCCGCGACCTCATCGAATCGCCGCTTCTCGATCGCGCGGGCTGTCTCGTCCTCGACGTACGAATGCCGGGCGCGAGCGGGCTCGACCTCCAGCAGCATCTGGCCTCTGCGGGTATTTCCAAACCCATCGTCTTCCTGACCGGGCACGGCGACATCCCCATGTCGGTGCAGGCGATGAAAGCCGGCGCGGTCGACTTTCTGACCAAGCCGGTCCGCGATCAGACCTTGCTCGATGCCGTAACCGCGGGGATCGAACGCGACATTGCCGAGCGTGCCAATGCGCAAATCGTCCATGAACAGGTCGAACGCTATGCGACGCTGACGCCGCGGGAAAGTCAGGTCATGCGCGAAGTCGCACTGGGGCGGCTGAACAAGCAGATCGCTTACGATCTGGGCATAACCGAGATCACTGTGAAACTGCACCGCAGCAATGTGATGCGTAAAATGCAGGCCGCTTCGGTTGGCGAACTGATCCGCGCGTGGGAAATATTGCCGGCGGAGGTGCGCGAACCGGCCCCGGCCTAGACTTTGGTATGGTTATAATGGCTTACAAGCTGCGCGACATTGACTCCATCGGCCAGCGAGGCCGCGTGAAAGAGGATGCCGCCGCTTGTCCCATATGCCGACCGTCGCGATCGTGGACGATGACGAGGCCGTTCGCGAAGCCCTGGGCGACCTTCTGATGGTCTCGGGGCTCGCCTGCGAATGTTTCGAGGGCGCTGCCGAGTTTCTTGCGGCGCGCCGCGTCCGCCAATTCGATTGCCTTGTGACCGACATTCGCATGCCGGGCATGTCAGGCATCGATTTGATCGAACGATTGCGCGACGAGCGCGCAGAACTGCCGGTGATCGTCCTATCGTCGGTGCTCGACGATGCGACGCGTTCCCATGCCCTCGCGATCGGTGCGCAGGCGTGGCTCACCAAGCCCGTCACCGACGAGCATCTGCTGGGAGCGCTCGCGCAGGCAATCGCAAGTTCAGGTTCGAGCTCAAAGCGGTGACGGCGACCCTCCTCGACCCGGTTGAGAGCGATGTGAAGGGCATCGCGGAACTCGCATCGGAGAGCATCGTCATCCTCGATCCCGCCGGGATCATTCGCTATTGGAACCCGGCCGCCGAGCGCCTGTTCGGCTGGCCCGCACTCGCCGTTTGCGGGACCGATGGCGCCCAGCTGTCGCCCGCGCCAGGCGACGAGGCGAACGCCTGGTCGCAATTGCTTCAGGAAGGCGCGTGGGAGGGACGTGTTCGGCGCCGCACGCGCGACGGCGACGTGCGGGTCGCAAGGATCCGGCGGCATCTGCGTTACGACGGCGCCGGAACGCTGCGCGACGTCGTCGAATATGCCCGCGCGGAGCCCGAGGCACCAGGCTGGACGGGAGCGCACGCCCCAGTCCCTGATCGGTCGATGGCGGCGAGTTGGGAAATCGACGTCGCGCCCGCCGCCGACATCCTCGCTCGTCTCGCCCCCCGCGCGCCCGGCGCCGACACGTCCGAGCGCAATGAACTTCTCCACGGCCTCGTCAATGCCGCGCGGATCGTCGAGGTCAACGATCGGACCGCGAGACTGGTTGGCGGCAACCGCGGGCGGGCCCTGATGGCCGGACAGTCGGTCGCGGCTTTCTGGCCTCTCGAAAGTCGGACGATCCTTGCTGATCTCATCCTCGAGGCACGCGCCGACCGCGAGTGCCGCAGCGTCCAGCGCCGCCTTGCCTCCGACGGCATCCTGCGCGATCCGCTCGTTACCGTGTGGCGCGCGGGCGACGATCGACCGGACCGGTTATTCGTTGCCGTCGACGGCGTGGCCGACGACGATCGATCCTACCTCTATCTGCGCGCCAGCGAGGCGCGCTACCGCAAGCTTATTCACTATATGCCGGTCGCGCTCTGGCAGGTCGATGCGAGCCACATGGGCAAGATATACGCCGAGTTGCGCTCACGCGGTGTCACCGACTTTGCAGGACATCTCGACGATCACCCTGAACTCGTCGAATTCGCAGCGGCGAGCGTTCCGGTCACCGACGTCAATCGATGCGCGATCGAACTCGTCGGCGGTGCCAGCGTACAGGACTTAATCCGGCCCGTCGGATATCTGTTCGCCGAAAGCCCGGAATCGCTGCGCCGCGTCATGATCGGGCGATTCAGCGGGCGCAAGAATTACAGCGAATATATGAAGATACGCGCGCTTGACGGTCGCCTGCTCGACGTCCGCTTTTCGGTTACCTATCCCGAACCGCTGCTCGAACTCGATACGACAATTTTCAGCCTCGAAGATGTGACGGAACGACTCCGCATCGAGACCGAGCTCAGGCAACTCCAGGCCGATTTTAGCCACGCCGCGCGCATCTCGACCCTCGGCGAGCTGACCAGTTCGATCGCCCATGAAGTCAATCAGCCGCTGGCGGCAATCATGACGAATGCCGAGACGAGCCTTCGCTGGCTGGCGCGCGACGAACCCGACATCGGCAAGGTCGCGCAGCTGACAACGCGGATCGCGACGAGCGCGCGCCGCGCCGACGATATCGTCCGCCGCATTCGCAGCATGGCCGTCAAGCAGGCACCCGAACCGGTACCGATCGCGCTCAACGACGTCGTGCAGGAAAGCCTCCTCTTCGTCCGCCACGAGATCGAAACACGCGGCATTCGCGTGACGACATCCTATGCACGCCGCGTTCCGAAAATCGTCGGCGATCGCATCCAGCTCCAACAAGTCATCGTCAACCTGCTGATCAATGCGGCGCAGGCGGTCGAGGCATCGTGCGAGGCCGACAGGGAAATCCATATTGCAACGACGGCGGGCTCAAAAGGCGAAGCCGTGCTCACTTTGCGCGACCGCGGACCGGGGATCGACCCTGACCATCTCGGCCAAATCTTCGACGGCTTCTTCACTACGAAGCCGCAAGGGATGGGAATCGGCCTCGCAATCTGCCGATCGATCGTCGCGGCGCACGGCGGCGGAGTGTCAGCCTCCAACCATCCAGAGGGCGGCGCGGAATTTCGCGTCCGCTTGCCGCCCGCGCGTCAGGCATCATGATCGAGCCGGCTGGCCTGTTCGCCGGTCTGGCAATCGGCGTCGCGATGGGCGCGCTTGTATGGCGGCGCCATGCCGAACCCCATATCCATGCGGACGAGGCGATTCATCCCGGAGACCGCCAAGCCATTGCACAGGCAGAAGCACGCGCCTTTTGCAGCGGCGTGCCGCAGGTCGTCAGCTACCGCCAGCGCTCGCCAAGGCACGGATGGCGATGGCACAAATATCGTGCCGAACCTGCCTATTCCTCCAATGTCACCGTACGCCCCTTGGTTCACGACCCGGGCGAAAACTGGGCGCTCGCCACCTCGCTCGGGGAAACCGGCGATGCGGTAAACGCCGCGAAGATCATCGAAGACGTCTACGGCTCTGCCTTCGCCTTCGACGCTGAAGGACGCTTCACCTATGCGACCCCCATGGCCCAGACATCGCTTGCGATGACATTGGACGATTTCAACGAGCCGCTGAGCGATGCGGCTTTCCTCGACGGCGGTGACCTTGGCTGGAAGAGGGGCGTGCATCCGGCAGACTATGACAGCGCTTCTGCCGAGCTGCGCCGTTGCATGCGCAGCGGAACACCGTTCAACTATGAATATCGCGTGCTGCGGGCAACCGGCGAATATGTTTGGCACCGCTTTGCGATCCGCCCTGCACGCGCCGACGACGGCCGCGTTACGGGTTGGTACGGCACGGGTTTCGACGTCGATGTCTTCCGCCGGACCGACGCCGCCCTGCACGAAAGCGAGCGCTCCCTGCGCGAACTGCTCGAGACCGCGCCCGCTCTTATCTGGTGCATGACGCCCTCGGGCCGGCCGATCTACTTCAGCCGCCACATGCGCGAATTCCTCGGCTTCGACGTCGCGGCGAAGGACGAACCCGATGTTCCGCGATTGCAAAGCCTGTTGGGCGCCATCATCCATCCCGACGATCTCGACCGCGTAAACGAGCGTCTCGATCATTCGCTGCGCACGGGCGAGCCCTATGCGCTCACCCATCGGCAGCGCCGCTTCGACGGGATGTTTCGCTGGGTCGAAACGCGGCTCGCCGCCATGCGCGACGAAGCCGGCGAAATCGTGCAGTGGAACGGCGTTTGTCTCGATATCCACGACCAGATCCGGGCGCAGGATGAGCTCCGGCAAGCGCAGGATAAACTCGCGAAAGCCGGCGAGGCGGCGAGCCTCGCCGAGCTCTCGGCATCGATCGCGCATGAGGTCAATCAGCCGCTCGCCGCCATCATGACCAACGCCCAGGCTTGCCAGCGGTGGCTGGCCGGCGACGAGCCGAACATCGCCCGCGCGCGGGGCATCGTTGACCGGATCGTGCGAAGCGCCGAATCCGCAGCCGACATCGTCAGCCACATCCGTGCCCTTTTCCAAAATAGCGCCGGTCCGCGCCGATCCACCGACCTCGGCGCGCTCGTCGGCGAAGTGCGAGACCTCCTCGCCGAGCCCTTCGCGCAAAGTCGAACATCGCTCGACATTCGGCTCGCCCCCGGCCTTCCACCCGTCGCAATCGATGCCGTCCAGATCCAGCAGGTTCTCGTCAACATCCTGCGCAACGCAATCGAGGCAATGGCTGCGAGCCCGGAGGGCAGCCGAAAGTTACGGCTGGAAGGAGCCGTTGAGCGCGGTCGCATACGGATCGATATCACCGACACGGGGCCAGGCCTTGCCGACCCCGATCACGCGTTGGAAGCCTTCTTCACGACCAAGGTGCACGGCATGGGAATGGGTCTCGCCATCTGCCGCTCGATCGTCGAAGCGCACGGCGGCCCACTCCGAGCCAACAACGTCGAACCCACGGGCGCGCGCTTCACCTTCACCCTTCCAATAGCGAAGGGCGGCGACGACTAGTCGCCAACCTGCCTCGACCTTGGCATAGTCGCAGCGCATCCCCCGTATAATCGCGCTCCCGCCCGAAATCCTTATCCCAAGTGGGCCGATCCCGTCCCGGGCATCCCGTATACGGCATCGGTTCGACGCGAAGGATCACAGCATGCCCATACTTCAGGATTTCATGATCGGTCGCCGGGCGCTCGTCGCCGCCGGTGGCGCGGCGACGCTCGCAGGCGGCCTGGGCTGGTCGGCTGTCAGCCTTGGCACAATCCCCCCGAAAGCTCACAAAGGAGCCGATCCCATGACTTATATCACTGCCAGTGACGGCGCGCAGATTTTCTACAAGGACTGGGGGCCGCGCGATGCGCAGCCGCTCGTCTTTCATCACGGCTGGCCGCTCACGGCCGACGAGTGGGACAACCAGCTGCTCTTCTTCCTCTCTCAGGGCTACCGCGTGATTGCCCACGACCGGCGTGGTCACGGCCGCTCGACGCAGACCGATCACGGCAACGAGATGGACACATATGCCGCCGACGTCGCGGCGCTGGTCGCTTCGCTCGACCTCAAGGGCGCGGTACACATCGGCCATTCGACCGGCGGCGGCGAAGCTGCGCATTATGCCGCACGCGCCAAAGCCGGAACGATCGCAAAGCTGATTCTCGTCGGCGCAGTTCCGCCAGTCATGGTGAAGAAGGCCAGCAACCCCGGCGGTCTTCCCGTCGAGGTGTTCGACGGGTTCCGCAAGGCACTGGCCGAGGACCGGTCGCAATTCTATCTCGATATCGCCTCGGGCCCTTTCTATGGCTTCAACCGCGACGGCGCGAAGGTCAGCCAGGGCCTGATCCAGAACTGGTGGCGGCAAGGCATGGTCGGCAGCGCCAAGGCCCACTACGACTGCATCAAGGCGTTTTCCGAAACCGACTTCACCGAAGATCTGAAGAAGATTGCGGTGCCGACGCTCGTCATGCACGGCACCGACGATCAGGTCGTGCCGTTCGCCGACTCCGCGCCGCTTTCGGCGAAGTTGCTCGCGAATGGCACGCTGAAGGCCTATGAAGGCTTTCCGCACGGCATGGCGGCGACCCACGCCGACGTGATCAACAGGGATATGCTCGATTTCATCCGGAGCTAAAATAGAGGCCGGGACGAACCGCCGAGTTCGTCCTGGCTAATTTGCGATCGCGGCAGCGCCAACCCGCCCAAGCGAGGATGCGTCAGCCTATCTTTGAGCCGGGCCGATCCACTTGCTCGCTACCGGCGCACAATATTGCGCCATGGCCCGCAGGAGCATAGCGGGGTCGTCCTCGACGATCAGCATGTCGCGGTGGACAGGCTTCAAAAAGCCTTGCCCGGCAATATGATCGAGGAATCGCAGCAGCCCCTCATAGAAACCCGATACATCGAGCACGGCGCATGGCTTGATGTGACTTCCGAGCTGCGCCCAGGTCCAGATCTCCAACAGTTCTTCCAGCGTTCCGATCCCGCCTGGAAGTGCGATGAAGCCGTCAGACAGCTCGGCCATCAGAGCCTTGCGCTCGTGCATCGAGGCCACGATGCGCAGGTCGGTCAGCCCCGGATGAGCGACTTCCCTTTCGACGAGCGCCTGCGGAATGACGCCGGTTACCCGGCCGCCGCGCGCCAGCACGGCATCGGCAACGGCGCCCATCAGGCCGACGGACGCGCCGCCATAGACCAAGTCTATTCCGCCGAGCGCCAGCTGCTCGCCAAGTCTCCGTGCGGCGGCTCCATAGGCGGGCGAAATTCCCGGGCTGGAACCCGAAAATACGCAAAGCCGGCGGACCTGCCCCCGCGTCCGTTCGGCGGTCATCAGCAATATCCCGGCTGATGAATATCGAGCAACCGGGCGCTTTCGCGCCACAGCGCTTCGGCCGTTTCGCGGTCGATCGCGAACGGGCGCACACCGGGGCCGCCGAGTTCGCCGTCCGCTTCGACGGGGGCAATGTTGCAGTCCTCGCAATAGACCCCGCCAACACCCTCCAGCGCGAGCGACGTGGCGCACCAGATCGTCGTGGCGGCGCCTTGCTGCGGACTCTTGAGGTCGCGCCGCGGATCGACAACGGCCGTGCCGTCCGGATGCACCGCGCCAAACTGCTCAATCTCCTCCCGGCTCAGGTGGCGCGCCAGTGGGCCCAGAATCGAGCCGGGGTGGACGGAAAAGGCGCGAATGCCATGATCGGCGCCGCGCGCGTCGAGCGCGACGGCGAAGAGAGCGTTTGCCGTCTTGGCCTGGCCGTACGCCAACCATTTGTCGTAGGCGCGGCGCCGGAAATCGAGATCGGACAGGTCGAGACCGCCAAGTTGGTGGGCGCGCGACGACAGGACGACCACGCGCGCGCCGCCGTCTGCGCTCCGAAGCCGCGGCCAGAGCGCCGCTGCAAGACGGAAATGAGCGAGATGATTGGTCGCGAACTGGCCTTCTCGTCCCGCGGCATCGCGGAATAGCGGCGTCGCCATGACTCCGGCGTTCAGGATCAGGAGATCGAGCGCGCGACCGCTCTCCTCAAAGCCGGACGCGAAGGCTGTGATCGACAATGGGTCGAGAAGGTCCATCGCGGCGACTTCGACGTTTGGCATATCGTGGAAAACTTGCCGGGCCGCGCTCGCATTGCGTGCGGGTACGACAACATGAGCGCCTTTCAAAGCGAGTATCTTGACCGTCTCAAAGCCCAGATTCGATGCGCCGCCCGTGACGATCGCGGACTTCCCTGTAAGATCGACGCCATCGGCGACATCAGCGGCGGTCGTGAACGGGCCGAAGGGCTTATCAAGCGGCGATTGCACAGCAGTCATGGAGAGTTCCTGTTCGATAGGGGACGACGGGCCGCAATTGCGCCCGCGGGAAAAATGTCGGTCGAAAATGAGTGAGGCGCACGACCATCGCGGAGCCCGGCAAAGCGCCCCTCAGAAATCGACCGTGCGCGCCTCGAAGGCATTCTGGAATGCTGCCGCGCGCTCTGCCGCGGGCGGATATATCCAAACGCGATTGACCTCCATCTTGACCTTTTTCGCCTCGGGTCCGGTGATCTCGACGGTCCGGGGTGACCAACCGCGGGTGAAGATCGCGGCATCGGGACCGAGATCAAGGCACACGACATAGGATGGT
>JAEWIL010000016.1 GCA_023387085.1 Pseudomonadota bacterium
ACGACGCGGTGATCCGCGGCGGCAATGCGCCACTCGACGTGGTGGCCAGGAATATCGATCGGTACATCGCGCGGGCGCGAGTCTAGCCGCCCAGCTTCTTCTTTACTTGCCTGACCTTATCGGCATCATCCATCCGGGTGAGAGCAAACACAGGGGGCTGGGGAAATGGGGAAGCGGGTCGCATTGGTCGTCGCTGCCGCTGGGTGTATCGCCCTGCCGGCGCAGGCCGCGTGGTATAAGGCGGAAAGCCCGCATTTCGTTGTCTACGCCGACGACAGCGAGCGGGACGTCACCAAATTTGCCGAAATCCTCGAACGGTTTCACACCGCGATGAGAATGGTGACGGGCCGCAAGGACGTCGTGCCCTCGCCCTCCAACCGGGTCACCATATTCGCGGTGGGCAGCGAAAGCCGCGTCCAGCAACTAATAGGCGACAAGAGCCGCACGGTAGCCGGATTCTACGCGCCGGGCGCCGGCGCATCGCGCGCGTTCGTGCCCAACATCCAGATCGCGAGCGGCGGCGAGAACGATTTCTCTCTCACCGTCCTGCTCCATGAATACGCGCATCACTTCCTGCTTTCGGCGAGCCGGTTCGCGATGCCGCGCTGGGTCGACGAAGGCGCGGCGGAGTTCTTTGCATCGGCAAAATTCGAGCGTGACGGATCGGTGGGCATCGGGCGGCCCGCCTACCACCGCGGGGCGGAGCTTGCCTATGCCGACGACGTGACGGTCGAGGAACTGCTCGACCATGCGGTTTACGACAAGCACCACGGCAAGCGCTTCGACGCCTTCTACGGCCGCGCGTGGGGGCTCTATCACTATTTGATCATGGATGAGCTCCAACAGGGAGAGCGCAAGGGGCAGTTCACTGCCTATTCGCGCGCGCTGATGAGCGGGAAATCAGAGCGTGATGCCGCGACCGCCGCGTTCGGCGATCTCGAGCAGCTGGAAAAGGACCTCGACGGCTACCTGAGGAAGAACAAGATGAGCTATATCCGCTTCTCTCCGGAGCGGATTCCGGCAGCACAGGTGAAAACCGCCGCCTTGACGGCTGGCGAGGCTGCCGTGATGCCCCTGCGCATCCGTTCGCAGCGCGGCGTCAACCGCGAGCAGGCGCTCGAGCTGGTGCCCAAGGTGCGTGAAGTGGCGGCGCGCTATCCGCAGGATGCCGGCGTTTTGACCGCGCTGGCCGAGGCGGAGCACGACGCGGGCAACGACGATGCCGCCGTCGCCGCCGCGGACAAGGCGATCGCGCTCGATCCTTCCCGGGCCAATGCTTACGTCCAGAAAGGCTATGCGCTGTTCGCGATCGCGGAGAAAGCCACGGCGGAAGGAAAGGCGGCTGCCTTTGCGGCGGCGCTGAAGCCCTTTCAGGCCCTCAACAAGATCGAGAACGACCACCCGCTGCCGCTCGCCTATTTCTATCGCAGCTATGTCGAGCAGGGACGCCAACCGCCCGAGCTGGCGCGCCATGCGCTCGAGCGCGCGTCGGAGTTGGCTCCGTTCGACCAGGGACTGACGTTCGAGGTGGCCATAATGCAGGCGATGGAAGGCAAGATCGCCCACGCCAAAGCCAATCTGCTGGTGCTCGCGGCCAATCCGCATGGCGGCGATTTCGCGGCCAATGCGCAAAAGCTCGCCGTCGAAATCGGCAAGTTGGCAGAAGGGACGCGCTGGGAGCCCTCGCCGCTCGAGGAGCTGGCCACGGTCGCTGACGTGCCGGATGGCGACGGCGAAAAGGGCAGCAATTAGGCGGCTCGCGCCACCTCGCTGCTATTCGCTCGACCAGGCGCGGACCCAATCCACCTCCATCGCCACCGTGCCGGCCTTGATCCGGTCGACGCTCGCCTGCGAGAGCCCGAAATAGGGCGTCTCGATCCCGTTGACCGCGTGGGGATAAACGCCTCCCAGGGCAAAGTTGAGAATGATGTACTGCGGCCGGTCGAACCGCCACTGCCCGTAGCGTTCGACCATTTCCCTGGTGACGCGGTAGAACTCGCGATCGTCCACGCTGAACGAGACCGCATCCGGCGTGCGCTCGACGCTATAGACGTGCCACTGCGTCGCATCGGTGCCGGCGGGAAATGTCTGCCGCTTCACCAGCGGCGTATCGCCGGAGTAGCCGGGGCCATGCATCGCCGACGAGGTCCATTCCTTAACGCCGACATATTCCATGATGTCGGTTTCCCCGCTGTCGGGCCACTGGCCATAGCCGAGCAGCCAGAACGCCGGCCACAAGCCTGCGCCCTCCGGCATGCGTATCCGCGCCGACACCTTGCCATAGGTAATGGCGAACTTGTCGGCAGTGTTGATCCTGCCCGATACGAAATCGGCCTGGCGCCCGCTCGGCGTCGTGAAACCGGCACGGAATTGCGCGCGCAACAGCAGCGCCCCGCCCACCGCCCCGGCGGGCGTGCCGAACGCAATCGTTTCGGGTGAATCGACATAGGCCTGCAGCTCATTGTTCACCCACATCGCCGGTCCCTCGACGTTCCACTTGCCGCGGTCGAGCGCGGCGGCGTCGAACTCGTCGGCGAAGACCAACTTCGGCGCGGCCGTGGGACTTGGGCTCGGCGTGGGAGCCGGCGCATTGCCGACCGGCGGTGGTGCTGCCGGGGAGGCCGCGTTGCCACCGCACGCGCTCGTCAGCGCGGCAAGCACCAATGCCAGCGCACACGCAGCCAGTTTCGCCATCGCCTGCTCTCCCTAAGCGCGGGATCTTTCGCGCGTCTGATAACGTTCACAGCATAAGCGCGGCTCGCTTGCCGGGCAAGCTGCTCCGCCCACCAAAACAAGACCCCGGTCCGCTCGAGGCGGCCGGGGTCTCTCCTCTCCAAGGGGTGAATCGGCGCTGCTGCGTCAGGCGGCCTGCGGAGCCGCGTCGCGCACGCCCTGATCGACGTAGGCCGCGAAGGGTTCGAAATTGTTCACGAACAGCCCGACCAGCTTCTGCGCGGTGCGGTCGTAATCCTCGCCGTCGGTCCAGGTCGCGCGGGGGTCAAGAATCGACTGGTCGATGCCCGCGGCCGCGAGCGCGGGCACGCTCACCGGAACCTCGAAACCGAAGTTCGGGTCCTTCCGGTATTCCACGTCCGCCAGATTTCCGTCGAGCGCGGCGTTTAACAGCGCGCGGGTGGCCTTGATGGGCATGCGCTTGATGCCCGGATCGCTGGCCCGGCCACCGGACCAGCCGGTGTTGAGCAACCAGCACTGGACATCGCCCTTGGCGATCCGCTCCTTGAGCAGATTGCCATAGACCGACGGGTGGCGCGGCATGAACGGCGCGCCAAAGCAGGTCGAGAAGGTCGCCGACGGCTCGGTCACGCCGATCTCGGTGCCGGCAACGCGCGCGGTATAGCCCGAGAGGAAGTGATACATCGCCTGTTCCGGCGTCAGCTTCGCGATCGGAGGCAGCACGCCATAGGCGTCAGCGGTCAGGAAGATGATGTTCTGCGGAACCGGGCCGAGATTGTCCTTCGAGGTGTTCGGGATGAACTCCAGCGGGTAGGAACCACGGCTGTTCTCGGCGAGCGAGTTGTCGTTGAAGTCCAGCTCGCGCGTTTCGGGGTCCATCACCACGTTTTCCAGCACGGTGCCGAAACGCTTGGTGGTCGCGAAGATCTCCGGCTCGGCTTCTGCCGAGAGGTTGATCATCTTGGCATAGCAGCCGCCTTCGAAGTTGAAGACTGCCGTGTCCGACCAGCCATGCTC
>JAEWIL010000018.1 GCA_023387085.1 Pseudomonadota bacterium
CAGGTGGAATGTCGTTCGATAGTGGCCCCCTTGACCGTTATATCAGCGCCGCGGTCGGCGACGATCCCGCGGTCGCGCGTGACCTTCGCACCAGCTTCGCATCCGGTGCGCGCGAACTGTCCGATCTGATGCGCCGCGCCCGCTGCGACGCGAACTGGGTGATGGCGGCCGAGCGGCTGAAGAGTCTGGCGGCAACCTTCGGCCTCATTCCGCTGATCCAGATGGCGGAAGCCGCGATAGAGGGCGCCCCGGGTGATCCCGCAATTCTTCGCGACATCAATGCCGCGATCGACAGCATCGCCTGATCTCCAGGGGTTCAATTGCCGTTCAGCCGGCTCCCGCCATGTAAATATCGATCCCGGCCGTCTTGCCTTGGCAACGCTACGGGGCTAGCCGCGTTGTGAACCGCGGCTGGCCCAAACTGCGCCCAGGCAAGGCGGCCGTTACTGAGGAGAGATTTCGATGTTCAACCGTTTCCGCCCGATGACCGCAACGGCGATGGCGGCCATTCTCGGCTGTTCGATGTTGGCGATGGCCGCTCCCGCGGCGGCGAAGGAAAAGCCTGCGAAGGAAGAGCCGGCCAAGGGGCCGAAGATCAGCCCGAGCAAGGAATTCGGGCCCGTCGGAAAGAAAATGGAAGACGCCGCGAAAAAGAAGGATGCGGCTGCGCTCCAGGCAGCGGTGACCGAGGGGCAGGCTGTCGCGTCGAGCAACGACGACAAATATTTCCTGGGTTTTTACACGCTGCAACTCGGCATTCTGACCAAGAACGAAACGCTTCAGGAACAGGGTCTCGATACGGCGCTCGATTCAGGTTTCGTGCCTGCGGCCGATACGGGTCTCTATAACTTCTATTCGGGCCGTTTCGCCTATCAGAAGAAGGATTTCCCGAAGGCAATCAAGCGCCTCGAAGCCGCGAAGGCTGCCGGATCGGCCGAAGAATCGCTGCCGAGCCTTTTGATGGACAGCTATCTTCAGTCCGGTCAGGTCGATCAGGGGCTCGCTATTGCCAAGGCCGGCATCGAAGCGGCGCACGCCGCAGGCCGGGTCGCGTCGGAAGAGCTTTACGTCCGCCCGGCGAAGGCGCTTCAGACCGCGAAGCGCACCGATGAGTTGCTGGACCTTCTCACGCTGCGTGTCCGCGATTATCCGCAGCCGCAAATCTGGCGCAACACGCTCTATATCCTGCTCCAGCAGGTCGGCGGCGACAAGGATCTGAACCTCGACATCCTGCGCCTGATGCGCGCGACCGGCGCGATGGCCGAGCGCGGCGAATATCTGGAATATGCGGCGCTCGCGACGGAGGCAGGCTATCCGGGTGAAGTGGTATCGTTGATCAACGAAGGCCTCGCCAAGAATGTCTTCCCCAAGACCGATGCGCGCTTTGGCCCGCTGCTGGCCTCGCAAACCGATCGTGCGAACGCCGATCGCGCGGGTCTGCTCGCCGATGCGAGCAAGCCGGTTTCGACTGCGAATGCGAAGGCGGCGCGCGGCACCGCCGACGCATTGGTAGGTATCGGCGAAGTCGCGAAGGCGATTCCGATCTATGAAGCGATCGCGGCGACCGACCCGGTCGCGCAATATCGCCTTGGTGGCGCGCAGGCGATGACCGGTCAGGCCGATGCGGCGGCGGCGAGCTTTGCAAAGGTGCAGGGCAATCGTGCGCGACTCGCCAAGCTGTGGACCATTCATGCCCAGGCGAAGACGGCACCGGCGGCTCCTGCGGCGACTCCCGCCAGCTGATTGCCGCGTTTCGAACAAAAAGGGGGGCGCCACCCAGCCGGGTCGGCGCCTTCTTTTTTGCCGGGAAGGTTCAGGTTTCGACCGGGATGCCCGCAAGCTGTTTGGCGGTCCGGATCGTCAACGACGTTTTCACGCTCGTGACATTCGGTGCCGAGGTCAGATGTGCGGTCAGGAACGACTGAAAGCTTTGCAAATCGCGCGCGACGACCTTGAGCAGGAAGTCGATCTCGCCGTTCAGCATATAGCATTCGCGCACTTCGGGTAGCTGGCCCACATAATCCTCGAAAGCCTTAAGGTCGCTCTCCGCCTGGCTCCGCAAGCTGACCATCGCGAACACGGTGATGCCATAGCCCAGTTTGGCTGCGTCGAGATCGGCGTGATAGGAACGGATCACGCCCGACTCCTCGAGCGCGCGCACGCGGCGAAGGCAGGGCGGCGCCGTCAATCCGACCATCTGCGCCAGCTCGACATTCGTCATTCGCCCGTTTTTCTGTAGCTCGCCGAGTATTTGCAAGTCGATCTGATCGAATTTCTGGGTGGCCATCATTGAAACATCCGCTTTCTAAAACTGTGATCACCATAATAATATTTCAGCTGATTGCAATTGTCCCACAATGTGACGCGGATGGTTAAGCCACTTTCACGAGCGCAGGATTCACGCTAGCCGCTAATCAAATGCTAACCAACGAACAGGGTGTGGGGCCGGCTTCGCGTGACTGCTGACTCGATGATCGCGACCATCTTGCGCCAAGCGCCGGCAGACGGCCGCGCCGGTATCGCGGCATGGCGCCAGATCTCCGATATTCTGGCTCAGCGCGGCAATCAACTGTCCGATGGCGACGTCAGGCGCGCGCTGCATGCCCTCGTTGTACTGCGGCCACAGGTTCCCGAAAAAGTTCGTCGCGATTGCGCGCAGGCAATCGCGCGCCATGGCCGCTTCGCGCCGCTGGTCGCCTTCTACGCTAACGATGTTCCGGCTGTTTCGACGGCAATGTTGCGGCGTGCCCGATTGTCGGAAGCCGACTGGCTTGCCGTCCTGCCCGCGACGGCCGCGACCGCACGCTCGATACTCGCCGGGCGCGACGATCTGCCCGAAAACGTACGGCGCGCGCTCGAAAGCCTCGGTGCAGGCTCGGTCGCGCTGCCGCAGCCGCAAGCCGCGACGGCCGCCGCCGGCGACGCTGCGTCGAAAGCCGCTCTGCCGCCCGCGCCTGCTCGCATGCCAGAGGGGGCATCGAGCCAGATCAGCGAACTGGTTCGCCGGATCGACCGATTCCAGTCGGCGCGGGCGAGACCTGCCGCGCGTTCAGCGAGCACGGGTTTCCTGTTCGAAACCGGGCCTGACGGCCTGATCCGCTGGGTCGAGGGGATTACGCGCGGCGCCGCGATCGGGTTATCGATCGCAGACGCTGCCTTCGCTGGCGAACCCGGTGCGGATGGAGCCGCGGCGGGCGCGTTCCGCCAGCGCGCCGAGATCGTCAACGCGCGAATGATGCTCGAGGGCGGGGACTCCGACGCGGGTGAGTGGCGTTTTTCCGCGTTGCCCTGGTTCGATCCCGCGACGGGCCAGTTCCGTGGCTACCGGGGTAGCGCGCGGCGTCCGCAGCCGATCGAAATGCCTTATGGCCGCCCCGCGGCCCAAGAGTCGGGCGATTCGATTCGCCAGCTGATCCACGAGCTGCGCAGCCCGCTGAACGCCATTTCCGGTTTCGCGCAGATTATTTCAAGCCAGATGTTCGGGCCGGTCAGCGCATCCTATCGCGCAATGGCCGAGGCAATCGTCGCCGACGCCGCTTCGATCCAGTCGATCATCGAAGATCTCGATACCGCCGCGCGGACCGCTTCGGCGCCGGCTGCGGTCCTGCCGGGCGAGACGGCCGACCTCGGTGTGGTCATGGCGCAGGTCGAACGCGATTTGAGCGCCGTGCTCGCCGACCAGCGTATCGATCTTTCGATTTCGCGCGTCGGCGGGCCGTTTCTCGCCCAAGTCGGCGATGCCAATTCGCGGCGGATGATCGGGCGCCTGCTGACCGCGCTTGTCGACATCTCCGAACCGGGCGCGGCGCTCGTCGGGCAATTGGTGGTCGAGCCGGGGCACAACGACATGTTGCAGTTGCGGATCGTGCGGCCGCTCGCGATCCGCTTTGCGACCGCCGCGGATCTGCTCGATCCGGGATTCAGTCCGGAAGGGGAGGCGCCGGGCGCGGCGGTTCTGAGCCTCGGCTTCTCGCTCCGCCTCGTCGACAGTCTGGCGCGCGGCGCGGGGGGACGTCTCGACATCGGGCATAACGCCTTGACCTTGCACCTGCCCTCGGCCAACCCGGGGACCGACACGGAATTGGGCATCCAGCAAAGCGAATAGCTCACCGGCTCGGGCAAGGGGGGACAAGGTGCAGCCTGCGGGCAGTTTCCAGGCATATCCTGCGAAAGCCGGGCTGATCGGGCTCGACGAGGGGCGTCGCCCGCGTTTCTGGGTGACGATCGATACCGAGGAGGATTTCGACTGGGGCGCGCCCTTCGCGCGCACCGGATACCGGCTCGATTCGATCCCCGCGCTTGCCGAATGCCAAGGCTATTTCACCCGCGCAGCGGTGAAGCCGATCTATCTGGTCGACTGGCCGGTGGTGAACGACGACCGCGCGGCGGCGCTATTGGGCACCGCGCGGGCCGAGGGTCTTTGCGAAATCGGCGCGCAGCTCCATCCATGGGTTACACCGCCGCACGACGAGGATGTAAACGAGCGCAACAGCTATACCGGAAATCTGCCACCCGCGCTGCAGTACGCGAAAATGGCCATGTTGCGCGATGGAATCCGCGACCGGTTCGGCGCGGCTCCGACCGTTTATCGCGCCGGACGCTATGGCCTGGGACCCGAAACAGCGACGATGCTCGCGGGGCTCGGATTCCGGTGCGACACGTCGGTGCGGTCGGGCTTCGACTATCGCAGCGGGCACGGTCCGGACTATCGCGGCGCTCCGCTGAAACCCTGGTGGGTGACGACAGTGCACGGCGCGGTTCTGGAAGTTCCTGTCACCACCGTGTTCGGCGGCTTTCTGGGGCCGGCGGGCGAGGGTGTCTACCACCGCGTCGCGCGCAACGGGATGCACGCGGGCGCGGCGCTAGCGCGGCTGGGGCTGATCGAGCGGATCGCGCTGACCCCGGAGGGGATCCCGGCCGAGCGGGCGTGCCGCGCGATCGATATCGCGGTCGAGCAGGGTCTGCCGGTGCTCAACTTCTCCTTCCATTCGCCTTCGCTCCAGCCCGGCAATACGCCCTATGTCCGTACCGCCGCCGATCTCGACCTTTTTTATCGCTGGTGGGATATCGTGCTCGACCATCTCGCGCGGCGCGGGGTCGAGGCGATCGACAGCGCCGGCATTTTGGCGATGGCCGAGACCCAGAGGCCGGCTTGAGCGCAAGCCGCTTGCCAATCGCCGCCGCGCTCCGCTATCGCGCGTGCATCCCCAATCGGGTTTCGAACGGGGGCCTGTAGCTCAATGGTTAGAGCTGGCCGCTCATAACGGCTAGGTTGCGGGTTCGAGTCCTGCCGGGCCCACCATTTCCCTGCTCCATCCATCCCCCGATCTGCCCCGCGATCGTTTTCGCGCTCTATGTCTTTCGCGGTCTTAATTGGGTTGCATATCGCGATCTTTCGCGGTCTTCTCAACGCTCGAAAGGGAGAGGAAATATGGGCAAGGCGCGAACGATCATCCTGGGCGGCGTCGCCGTCGTCGCTGTTGTGGCAGCGGTCGTGGGCGTCCGCACCGCGACCTTCGCGCCAAAGGATGTCGCCGACGGCAGCGACGTCAAGCTGGCGCCGGCGCCGGCTTATGATCTGGACGCTGCGGTTCGGCATCTGAGCCAAGCGGCACAGATACCGACAATTTCGCATCAGGATGTCGCCGACAACCAGATCGCCGAATGGGACAAGCTCCACGGCTGGCTCGCGACGACCTATCCGGCGGTTCATGTCGCGATGCAGCGCACGATCCTGCCCAACAAGACGCTGATCTATCATTGGCCGGGCAGCGATCCGGTTGCCGCGCCGATCATCCTGATGGCGCATCAGGACGTGGTACCGGTGACGCCCGGAACGGAGGGCGACTGGAAATATCCGCCCTTTGCCGGCACGATCGCCGAGAAGGCGGTGTGGGGCCGCGGAACGGTCGACGACAAGGGTTCGCTGATCGGGCTGTTCGAGGCGTTGGAAGCGCTGGCCAAAAGCGGATTCAAGCCCAAGCGCGGCATCTATCTGGTGTCGGGGCATGACGAGGAGGCCGGCGGATCGGGCGCGATCGCAGCGGCAGCAAAGCTGAAGGCCGACGGGGTGAAGGCGATCTTCACCCTCGACGAGGGTAGCCTGGTGCTGACCGATACGCCGGTGATCAACGGGCCGGCGATCATGATCGGTATCGCCGAAAAGGGCTATGCGACGCTCAAGGTCACGGCGAATGCGCCCGGCGGGCACAGCTCGATGCCGCCTGCCGAGACCGGTGTTGCCACCTTGGCCAAGGCGGTCCTCGACATCACTGCCGATCCCTTCGCTTACGAGGTCCGCGGTCCGGGCGCCTCGATGATCGAGGTTCTCGCGGCCAAGGCCGGGGGAACGACCAAGATGGCGGTTGCCAACCAATGGCTGTTCGGTCCGCTGCTCACACGGCAACTTGGCGCCGTCCCGTCGACCGCTGCCGCCTTTCACACGACGATTGCGCCGACGATGCTCGAGGGGAGCCCGAAGGAGAATGTGCTGCCGCAATCGGCAAATGCGCTGATCAACTATCGCATCGCGCCGTGGAACAGTTCGACCGATGTGATGGCGCGAGCAAAGGCGGCGGTGGGTGATGCGAAGGTCGAGCTTGCCTGGGTCAAACCGCCGCGCGAGCCATCGCGCGTATCGTCGACCAATTCGCAGGGCTGGAAATGGATCGCCGCTGCAGCGCGCGCCGACGCGCCGGGCGCGGTCCTGAGTCCGATGCTCGTTGTTGCCGGAACCGACAGCCGCAGCATGGAGCCGGTATCCGAAGACGTCTATCGCTTCATGCCGATGCATTTCACGCTGAAGGAATCGGCGATGATCCACGGGACCAACGAGCATATGGCGATCGACAGCTTCAAACGGATGATCGATTTCTATGCGCGGCTGGTCGCGACGTCTGCGGGATAGACTTGGCGCTCAACCCTGTCTAAGGCGCCCGCACGGTCGGGGAGTAGCGCAGCCCGGTAGCGCGCCTGCTTTGGGAGCAGGATGTCGCAGGTTCGAATCCTGTCTCCCCGACCAATCCCATCCCGCCGCATATTTTCTCGCCGCAGCGGCCAAGGCAAACAGGCAGAATGCTGTGGCCGCAGGGGGTGCCGGCGGGATCGACCGATATTCCGATCGGCTCTACCTTCGGCCTTCAGGCGCCGATCAAGCGGCGCGCTGCACGCGGCTCAAAGAAAAAGGCGGCCTTCCCGAAGGAAGACCGCCCTTGTTCCGTTTCGGTCATGCCCCGAAGGGCTGTGACTTACTTCTTTTCTTCAGCCGGAGCAGCAGCCTTGGCGTCGGCAGCCGGAGCAGCCTTGGCGTCGGCAGCGGCCGGAGCAGCAGCGGCGTCGGCAGCGGCCGGAGCGGCAGCAGCGTCGGCGCCAGCAGCGGCAGCGTCGGCACCGGCAGCGGCGGCATCGGCGCCAGCAGCGGCGGCGTCGGCGCCTTCTTCTGCAACTGCGTCAGCCGCCGGAGCTTCGGTGGTGGCCGCTTGGTCAGCCGCCTTTTCACCGCAAGCGGCGAGGGCGAACATGCTGGCGGCAACGGCGATAGCAGCAAACTTCTTCATGATGTGTGGGCTCCCTAAAATGCCTTAACGCGTCGGGGAAACTTTCCCGCACCGCGAGCGGCGGGATTTAGCCGTTCCGCGTGAATCGTCAACAAAAATAATTGAGATGCGCGGGCGTGCCCGAAAACTGTCATTTCCCCGAAACAATCACGGCAGCTCGGCATCGCTGCTGTTCGCGAGAATCGCCAAAGTGGCCGTCCAGACGACGACATTCTGCCTCAACTGGCCCGGATCGACCTTGTCGAGCGTGTCGTCCGGGGTGTGATGAATGTCGAAATAGCGGGTGCCGTCCTGTTGCAGGTCGATGACCGGGGTGCCCGCGCCGACGAGGGCCCCGATGTCGGTGCCGCCGCTTGCCGGGCTCTTGCCGCGTGTGACGCCAAACGGCGCCAGGGCCGCCGCGATGCGGTCCGTCAGCGGCTTCGCGCTGTCGGGCAGCTTGAAATCGACGCGCCATATCCGGTCGGCGCCGAAATCGGACTCGATCGCGACCGCGTGTTTCTCCTTGGCATGGGCGTCGAAATAGGCCTGGCCGCCGAACCCGCCGACCTCTTCGGCGCCCGCCCACAGAATCCGAATTGTACGGCGCGGCTGGCCGGCGCGCATCACATAGGTGGCGGCCGCGGTGATGATCCCACACCCCGACGCATCGTCGATCGCGCCAGTGCCCTGATCCCAGCTGTCGAGATGGCACGCAACGATAACCGGACTCGCGGCGGGGTCGCTGCCCGGAACCTCGGCGATGACGTTGCCTGACTGACGCGTTCCAAGCGTTTGCGGAGTCAGGACCAGCTTCATGCGAAGCGGCTCGGGGTCGTAGCCCAACGGGCCTTCATTGGTACGCATCTGCTGCGTACGCTTCCATTGGCGGACGAGTTGGTCGGCGTCGGGGTTCGAGATCGCTCCCGCGGGGATCGGCTTCACCCCCGCTTCGAAGTTGGTGACGCCGGTGTGCGGATTGCGGTGGTTATCGGTGCCGATCGACCGGATGACGATCGCGACCGCGCCTTTTTTCGCCGCAAGGTTGGGCCCGCCGAAGCGTGCGCGACCGTAATAGCCATAGCCGCTGCCGTCCTGCGCCGGTTTCATCTGATTGTCGATAAAGACGATCTTGCCCTTCACCCGGTGATCGGGGGCGTCGGCCAGCGCCTCGATACTCGGATAGTAGGCGATGCTGCCTTCAATGCCCTTGGCGCCGGTCGACGCGCTGTTGCCCAGCGCCGCGATTGCCAGCCGCTGCGGACGAAAGGGGCTGGTCAGCCATGCTTCGTCGGTACCGCGCACCCATACGGGCATGTCGAACGCTTCTTCGCGGACATTGGCGAAACCCATCTGCGTCAGCTTTGCCACCGCCCAGCGGCGTGCCGCCCCCTCGTCCTCGGTCCCCGCCATGCGCGGCCCGATTTCGGTGGTCAGCCCCTCGGCGATCGACCATGCGATATCGTCGCCTTGCTGCGCCAACTCGGCCGCGCTTGGCGGGGGCGGGATCGAGGCGGATGCGGGAAGGGCCAGCAGCGCGAGGCTGCCGCCGACGAGGGCCATCAGGCGAGGCGTGTGCATGTTCGTCATGGAGATGGTCCTAGCGGGACAGCTTGCGCTGTCGCAAGCGCCGATTGCCAACCCCGCGCCCATTCGCTAACCGGCGCGCAACTCTCCCGGCCGCGAGTGCGGCCCAGCCTCTACCGGAGCATATCCATGGCCGCCCAATATAGTTTCGTCATGAAGGGTCTGACCAAGACCTATCCCGGCGCGCAAAAGCCGACGCTGAACAATCTCAGCCTGCAATTCTATCCCGATGCCAAGATCGGCATCGTCGGCCCGAACGGCACCGGCAAATCGACCCTGATGAAGATCATGGCCGGCATCGACAAGGAATTCACCGGCGAAGCATGGCCGGGCGAGGGGATCAGCGTGGGCTACCTCGCGCAGGAGCCGCAGCTCGACCCGACGAAGACGGTCAAGGAAAATGTCATGGACGGCGTGCGGCCCGTCGCCGACATGATGGACCGGTTCAACGAGATCAGCGCGCTGATGGCCGACCCGCCCGCCGATGCCGATTTCGACGCGCTCATGGAGGAAATGGGCACGCTGCAGGAAAAGATCGACGCGGTCGACGGCTGGACGCTCGACAACCAGCTGGAAATCGCGATGGAAGCGCTGCGCTGCCCGCCGGGCGACTGGAGCGTCGAGAATCTGTCGGGCGGCGAAAAGCGCCGCATCGCGCTGACCCGCCTGCTGCTTGAAAAGCCGTCGATCCTGCTGCTTGACGAACCGACCAACCATCTCGATGCCGAAAGCGTCGCCTGGCTCGAAAAACATCTCGTCGATTATCCGGGGAACGTCATCCTCGTCACCCACGATCGCTATTTCCTCGACAATGTCGTGAACTGGATCCTCGAACTCGATCGCGGTCGCTATTTTGTCTACGAAGGCAATTATTCGACCTATCTCGACAAGAAGGGCAAGCGCCTCGAGCAGGAAGCGCGCGAGGACCAGGGCCGCCAGAAGGCGATCCGCGACGAACTCGAATGGATCCGGCAGTCGCCCAAGGCCCGACAGGCCAAATCGAAGGCGCGTATCAAGAGTTTCGACCAGCTTATCGAGGCACAGGAAAATCGCGCCCCCGGCAAGGCGCAGATCGTCATCCAGGTACCCGAGCGGCTCGGCGGCAAGGTGATCGAGGTCGCGGGTATCTCGAAGGCCTATGGCGACAAGCTGCTCTTCGAGGATCTGTCCTTCACGCTGCCCCCGGGCGGCATCGTCGGCGTCATCGGCCCGAACGGCGCCGGCAAGTCGACCTTGTTCAAACTCATTACCGGACAGGAACAGCCCGACAGCGGCAGCATCGCGATCGGCGACACGGTCCGACTCGGCTACGTAGACCAAAGCCGCGACGCGCTCGACCCGAACAAGAATGTCTGGGAGGAAATCTCGGGCGGCCACGATATGATGTCGATCGGCAAGCACGAGATGCAGACGCGCGCCTATGTCGGCGCCTTCAATTTCAAGGGCGTCGACCAGCAAAAGAAGGTTGGACAGCTTTCGGGCGGCGAACGCAACCGCGTCCATTTGGCCAAGATGCTCAAGGAGGGTGGTAACGTCCTCCTGCTCGACGAACCGACCAACGACCTCGACACCGAAACGCTTGCGGCACTCGAGCAAGCGCTCGATAATTTTGCGGGTTGCGCCGTGGTCATCAGCCACGACCGCTTCTTCCTGGATCGTCTCGCGACCCACATCCTCGCGTTCGAGGGCGACAGTCATGTCGAGTGGTTTGAAGGCAATTTCGAGGCCTATGAGGAAGACAAGATCCGCCGCCTCGGCGACGAGGCGACTCGCCCGCATGCCACGACGTACAAGAAGCTGACGCGCTGATCCGGATGGGAAAGGGGGCAGCACCGATCTCGTCGGGCGCGATCCGCATGGATGCGGACGCGCTCAACGCCTTCCTGGCCGAAGCCTTTCCGCATTCGAAACCGGGTTCGCGCGGTCATGTCGTCTCGGCGGGGCCGGGGCATGTCCGCGCCCGGATCGATCCGAACGAACAGGCGCTACGCCCCGGCGGGCTGATTTCGGGACCGACCCAGATGGGATTCGCCGACATGGCCGCTTATGCGCTGGTTCTCGCGCACATCGGCCCGGTCGCGATGGCGGTGACCAGCGCGCTCAACTATCAGTTCCTCCGCCCATGCCGTCCTGGACCCGTGTTCGCCGACGCGCATTTGCTGCGTCTCGGCAAGCGGCTTGTCGTGATGGACGTGCGGATATGGACCGACGATGCCGACAAGCCCGTCGGTCAGGCGAATGTAACCTACGCGATTCCCTGATGGCGGCGATAGTCATGCCCGCGCGACGTGGTGTGAGACATTTCCAAGTCGCAGGCGAAAGACCCAGCCCGGAAACCTTCGTTGGTCCGAATGCGGGAATGATTATAGCCAGTCGGTCAAAAACTGGCGTTTTCCATCCACAAGGGAAAGAAAATGGAGGAGAGTGAGGAATTTTGGAAAAAACCTAAACATTTGTAATGATTTAGGTAACCCGCTCAGCTGAATTTTTTACCACACATCTTACCTCACGCATTCCGAATGCGCGTTTCAGACCGCGATTTATCTATGCCAGAATAGCCGATTCTTGTCGACAGTTTTCGGCGATACGTCAGCGCATTTGGGGTCCCTGGAGCGATGGGCAAGATAGTTCTCGCTTGGGTGTTCTGGCCGTGTGTGGACGGCCCTCCGTTGGCAAGCGGTTTCTGGGCCGATGCAGTTTGCTGGTTGGTGCAGCCATGTGTCCGGCCTGTGATGCGGCCTTGTCATGCGCCGCTGGCCATGATGCCTTTCGCGCGGATCGGGTCCCGACCAATTGCTCGCACTCGAGGTGCACCGGCCAAAATGGGTTTTCCTGATCCGGCGGTTTCAACCGGCTTTGTGCATCAGCTCCTGTCTGCCCTTCCCAACTTCGGTGACGCCATGCCCGGCGCCTGATCTCTATGCGTGCGCGACCTGGGGTTCTCGATAGTGTTCGCCGCTTGTCATCAGCGCCCAGACCATGCGGGCTGTCTTGTTCGCGAGCGCGACGGCCGCGACCTTTTTGGCGCGCCTCTTCATCAGCGCGATAAGCCACGCCCGCTTGGTACCGTGTCGTTCTGCGTGGCGGATCACCGCCATCGCGCCGACGACGAGCATCTGGCGCAGATATTGGTTGCCCGCGCGCGATATGCCGCCGAGCCTCTCCTTCCCCCCGCTGGAGTTCTGCCGCGGGACCAGCCCGATCCACGCAGCGAGGTCGCGGCCTGTCTTGAAAATGCCGGGGTTAGCGATGCTGGCCACGAAAGCACTGGCAAGCAGCGGGCCGACGCCTGGGATCTCCATCAGCCGCCGCCCGACTTCCGTATCACGCGCACTCGCACGGATGCGTCGGTCGTTCTCCAGTATCTGCTCCTTCACGACCGTAAGCTGCGCCCCGAGCATCTCCAGGCAGAGCCGAGCATCGGGTGGAATCCTCTCGTCATCTTTGTCCGCAACTATCGCCAGAAGGCGCTCGAGCCCAATGCGCCCCACCGGCGCCACGATCCCAAACTCCGACATATGGGCCCGCGTCGCGTTCGATAGCTGAGTGCGCTGACGGTTGAGCATCAGGCGGACCCGGTGAAGCATCATCACGCTCTGCTGCTCCGGGGTCTTCACCGTCACGAACCGCATCGTTGGCCGCGTCACCGCCTCGCAGATCGCCTCGGCATCGGCAGCGTCATTCTTGGCGCGCTTCACATACGGCTTCACATATTGCGCCGGCATCAGTCGAACCTCATGCCCCAGCGCGATCAACGCGCGGGCCCAGTAATGAGAGTTACTGCAGGCCTCGATGCCGACCAGACACCGCGGTAGCTTCGCGAAGAACGGAATCACCCGCGCCCGGCTCAGGCGCTTGCGCACCACGACCTCGCCTGCGGCATCAACACCGTGGACCTGAAACACCGACTTCGCGATGTCCAACCCGATCGTCGCAATCTTCTCCATCGTAGCTCTCCTTCCAGCTCATCCCGCAGATCATACCGCGGGGAGTTGGAGAGCCGTCCACGTCATCAATTGCGGACTG
>JAEWIL010000050.1 GCA_023387085.1 Pseudomonadota bacterium
GGCGAGCTGGACCGGGCGCTTGATCTGACGCGCGATGATCGCCGCCTGCACCGCGACGCTATGATCGAGACAAGCGTCGAACGAGCCGCCGGCCATCATCGGAAACAGTGTGACCTCCGACGGCGAAAGCCCCGTCGCCTTTGCGATCGCGTCGCGGCATTGCGCGGGCGCCTGCGTTGCGACCCACACGCGCAGCCGCCCGCCGTCGGACGCTGCCGTCGCGGTGCGCGTCTCGATCGGCGCGTGCAGCGCGGGAGCGACGGTGTACCGCGCCGCGATCTTCGTCCGGCCCTCCATCGCGGCGGCGACATCGCCGGATTTGCGGATGCGGTAGCCGTCTTTTTTCAGCGCGGTTTGCAGCGCCTTGTCGATCCCGTCGGACGAGATTGGAGCCCCTGCCGTCTCAAATACCGGAGCGAAACGGTCGAGCGCGTTGTTCGCCGCCCACCAGTTGCGCGCAACCGTGGCGATCCAGCGTTCATGTTCGACGATATGGAGCAGACCGGGTGATTTCAGCCCCGCTTTGCGGTCGATGCTCTTCAGCCGCGTCGCGCCGAGCGGACCTTGTCGGATCGCGGCGAAAACCATGTCGGGCAATCGGATATCGCCGGCATAATTGGCCGATCCGTCGACCTTTGCCGGCAGGTCGAGCCGCGTCAGCTCCTTGCCATAGAGCGGGTCGACGCTCGCGGCGCGATAGACGGGCTCGGCAGGCGGTTCGAGGAGCGCTGCTGCCGCCGCTACCTCGCCGAAGCGCAGTTTCCGTTTGCCGAACGTCACGAAGCCGCCCTCGGTGTCGCATTGCTCCCAATCGGCATCCCAGCGCCGCGCCGCCGCCATCATCAGCAGCGCGCGCGCCTGCGCCGCCGCGTCGCGGCACGGCCCCTCGAACATCCGCACCGACGAGGAGTTGGCGGTCAGCATCACGGCATGGCGGACGGCCCATTCGCGCCGCGCCCAGCTTCGTACATCGGACACCAGATCGGGAACGAGCCCGCGCGGGGTGAAGACCGCGCTATCCTCGTCGACGACCAGCGTATTCGTATAGAGCGGATTGATCGGCGCGGTCTCCACCGCGATCGTCCGCCAGTCGGCGCCGAGCTCGTCAGCCATGATCTGCGGCAGCAGCGTGGTGACGCCCTGACCCATCTCGCACTGCGGAACGATCATTGCGATCTGCCCGTCGTCGCCGATCTTGAGGAAGGCATTGAATACATGCTCGCCACGTGCGGCGGCGAGATTCGGTTCATAGTCGCGTGGCCAGAAGGTCCATGCGAGGGCGAGCCCGCCGGCGGCGGTCGTGCCGACCAGAAGCTGGCGGCGGCTGACTTGCGGCAGACGCGACCCTTTTTGCCCCACTTTGTCCCTGATGCCGGTCATCCCCGCTGCTGATAGTCAGCGCGGCGAATCGGCGCAAAGAAATTCAGCGCGTGAGGCCGAGCCGCGGGATCTCCACTTTGGGACAGCGGTCCATCACGACGACCAGCCCCGCCGCGTCGGCGCGCTGCGCCGCCGCTTCGTCGATCACACCGATCTGCATCCATACGGCCTTCGCGGCATGAACGATTGCCTCGTCGACCGCCGCGCCGGCGTCGGCGCTGTTGCGAAAAATATCGACGATCTCGGCGGGCGGCTCGACGTCGGCGAGCGTCGCGACGACGGGCGCGCCGTGGATCGTTTTGCCGGCATGGCGGGGGTTCACCGCGATCACGTCGTGCCCCTGCCGGATCAGGAAGGCGAGAACCTCGTTCGACGCCCGGCCGGGATTGGGCGAGGCGCCGACCACCGCGATGCGACGCGGCTCTCCGAGCAATTCGCGGATTTCGCTATCGTCATTGATCGCCATCATTTGCCTTTTGTGCGTCGAGCCAGTCGGCGACTCTCGCTGCTATCGCGTGGAACGGCTCGCCCAGCGGGTCGGTTCCGGCGGCCGGCGGCACGCCCCCGTCGCTCGCCAGACGGATGCCCATCGAGAGCGGCACGCGGCCGAGGAAGTCGAGGCCCATCGCCTTCGCCGCCGTCTCTGCGCCGCCGCTACCGAACGGATCGCTGACCTCGCCGCAATGCGGGCAGACATAGCCCGCCATATTCTCGACGAGCCCGATCAACGGCACCTCGGCGGTCTCGAAAAAGCTGATCGCGCGAGTCGCGTCCATCAGCGCGAGATCCTGGGGGGTCGAGACGATCACCGCGCCGGCAGGCTTGTGCTTCTGGATCATCGTGAGCTGGACGTCGCCAGTGCCGGGCGGCAGATCGATGACCAGCGTGTCGATGTCGCCCCAGCTCGCATCGATGAGCTGTTCGAGCGCGCGCCCCGCCATTGGTCCGCGCCAAGCGATCGCCTGTCCGCGGGCAGCGATTTGCCCAGTCGACAGCATCGGCACGCCATAGGCGTTCGGAACAGGGGCGAGTTTTGATCCGCGCGCCTCGGGTTTGACGCCCTCGCTGTCCATCAGCCGCGGCTGTGATGGACCATAGATGTCGGCGTCGACCAGCCCGACCTTCACCCCGCGCCGCTGGAGCGCGACCGCGAGATTGGCGGCGAGGGTCGATTTGCCAACACCGCCCTTGCCGCTGCCGACTGCGAGGATCGTCATGCCCCGCCGCTCGGCGGTCATAGCAATGCGGACCGACGTCACGCCGGGTCTTGCGAGCAGACCGGCACGCAGCTTTTCCTCAAGCGGCTTGCGATCCGCTTCGGCGATCCCGGTCACGTCGAGAACGATCGCGAGGGTACCCGCGTCGTCGAGGAAGCGGAGGCCGGAGGTGCGGCCGCCGCTGAGGTCGGCCGCGATGCTGGCGAGGGGAGCGGTATCGGTCATGTCCCGCGCAGATAGGCATGGCGGAGCCGATTGCCAGCCATTTTCGCGGGTCATTTTCGTTCGCCCCCTGTTAATCGCGCGCGCCGCCCCTATAAAAGCAGGATGAACAACGCGAATGACGGTACCATGGGAGGCCGCAGCCCGAGGGGATTGCGGCACTTTTTCAATCCCGCCAGCCTGATGGCGAACAGCCCATGGGGCAAGGGGCCGAAGGGCGGCGACGGTGGCAAGGACGACGGCGAAGGCCGTAGCGGCCCGCGCAATCCGTGGGTAACCCCCGATCCCGTGGACACGGCGCGCGCTCGCAAGCCACGTGGCCCGTCGGCACTCGACGAATTGCTGCGCAAAGGGCGTGGCAGCTTTGGCGGCGGCGGGTCTGGTGGCGATGGCGGTTTCAGCTTCGGCGATTCGGCGAAGGTCTGGAAATGGGGCATCGGCGCGCTGGTGCTCGTCTGGTTTCTGTTCTCGTCGTTCCACATCGTGCCGCCCGAAAAGGAAGGCGTGGTCACGCGTCTTGGCAGCTATTCGCGCACCGTCGGGCCGGGCGTGAAATTCACCTGGCCGGCGCCCATCGAGCGTATCCGGATGGAAGATGTCCGTGCGATCCGCACGATGCAGATCGGATCGCCGAACGCGACCGACGAGAATTTCGTGCTGACGCGCGACCAGAGCATCGTTGACCTCGCCTATGAGGTACGCTGGTCGATCCGCGATCCCGAACTCTATATCTTCCAACTCGCCGATCCCGACGGAACGCTTCGCGAGGTTGCCGAAAGCTCGATGCGCGCGACGGTCGCCAACTTCGATCTCGTCCAGGCGATCGGCCCGGGCCGCGTCGAGATCGAGGCGCAGGTGCAGCAGCGGATGCAGGCGCTGCTCGACCAATATCGCGCCGGCGTTTCGATCCAGGGCATCGCGATTCGTCAGGCCGATCCGCCCAGCCAGGTCGATGACGCCTTCAAGGCGGTCACCGCGGCGCGTCAGGAGCGTGAATCGGCGATCAACCTTTCGCGGGCCTACGAGCAGCAGGTGCTCGAACGCGCGCGCGGCGACACCGCGGCGTTCGACAAAATCTATGAACAATACAAGCTGGCGCCGGGCGTGACCCGCAAGCGGCTCTATTATGAAACGATGGAGAATGTGTTGTCGAACACCGACAAGACGGTCGTCGAACCACGTGGGGTGACCCCGTATCTGCCGCTTAACGAGGCGCAGCGGCGTGCGATTCCGGCGCCCGACGCGGGCACGTCGGTCACCGCGCCGAAGGGAGGCCAGTGATGTTGGAAGGTCTTCTTCGCAATCCGGTCCGCCTGCTCGTCGGTGCGGTGGCGGTGCTCGTGATCCTGTCGCAGACGCTGGCGATCGTTCCCGAGGACAAGCAGGCGCTGATCCTGCGGTTCGGTGAGATCGAGCGCACCGTGAACCGGTACAAGCCGAAGGAGGATTTCGGCCGATCGGGCGCCGGCCTCGTCGCGCGGTTGCCCTTTTTCGACAGCATCCAGTATATCGACAAGCGCATATTGGGCGTGAACATGGAGCGGCAGCAGGTCCTTTCGACCGACCAGCAGCGGCTGCAGGTCGATGCCTTCGCGCGCTTTCGCATCACCAATCCTGTGCGCATGTACACCGCGATCCGCACCGAGGAAAAACTGCAGCAGCAGCTCGCGACGATCCTTGGTTCGTCGCTGCGTAACGAGCTTGGCAAGCGGACTTTCGCGACCCTGCTGTCGCCCGAACGCGGACAGGTGATGGATAATATCCAAGTCGCGCTGAACCGTGAGGCCAACAAATATGGCGCCGAGATCATCGATGTGCGGATCAAGCGCGCCGACCTGCCCGAAGGGGCGACGCTGATCGCGGCCTATGAACGTATGCGTTCGGCGCGCCAGCAGGAAGCGACCGCGATCCGCGCCGAAGGGCAGAAGGAAGCGCAGATCATACGTGGTAATGCCGATGGCGAAGCGGCGCGTATTTATGCCGCAAGCTATGGCAAGGATCCCGAGTTCTATGATTTCTATCGGGCGATGCAAAGCTATCGCCAGACGTTCCTGGGGGAGAATAACCAGGGGACAACATCGATCATCCTGTCACCCGACAATGAATATCTGCGGCATTTCAAGGGTGGCTAAAGGAACCGGACGGTCAATGAACAGGATGGACAACCGTCGTTCATGTTCAAATACCGTTCAGCCGGCACCGAGCAGATAGCATCGCGCCGGGGTTAGAGATTTTTCGCAAGAGAAAAGGAATTGCGATCGTGCGTTATGTTTATGGCATCACTTCGGCCTTGCTGATGGGCGGTACGGCGCTGGCGCTTGTCACCCAGTCGCCCGTGATTGCACAGGTCGCGCAAAATGAAAGCAGCGAGATCGCGAAGGCGGTTCCGCGCGCAGGCGCGCCCGAAAGCTTCGCCGACCTCGTCGAGCAACTCCAGCCTGCGGTCGTCAACATCTCGACCAAGCAGGAGGTCACGCTGGGTGTCCGTCTCAATCCGTTCGCGGGAACGCGCGAGCCGGTGACGCAGGAGCAGCAGGGCGGCGGCTCGGGCTTTCTTATCTCCGACGACGGCTATATCGTCACCAACAATCATGTTGTCACCGGCGGCCCGCGCGGCGAGGCAGTGAATCAGGTCACCGTGACGCTGACCAACGGCAAGGAATATAAGGCCAAGATCGTCGGCCGCGATGCAGCGTCGGACCTTGCGCTGCTCAAGATCGAAGCGACCGGACTTCCGTTCGTGAAATTCGCCGACAGCAGCCGCGCGCGCGTCGGCGACTGGGTTGTCGCGATCGGCAATCCGCTGGGGCTCGGCTCGACCGTGACGGCGGGGATCATTTCGGCGGTGCATCGCAGCTTGGGTCAACCGGGCGTCAACGGTGCCTATGACCGCTACATCCAGACCGATACCGCGATCAATCGCGGCAACTCGGGCGGCCCGCTGTTCGACCTCAAAGGCAATGTCGTCGGGATCAACAATATGCTGATCTCGCCGGTTGGCGCGAACATCGGCGTCAATTTCGCGATTCCCGCCGAAGCAGCGATCCCGGTGATCAATTCGCTGAAGGCAGGTCAGAAGATCGAACGCGGCTACCTTGGCATCGGGATCGCCCCGGTCGACGAGGATCTGGCGGCGGCGCTCGGCCTGCCCAAGGATCGCGGCGAATTCGTCCAGCGCGTTGAGGACGGCGGCGCGGCGGCGAAGGCGGGCCTCAAGCGCGGCGATGTCGTTACCAAGGTCAACGGTAAGGATGTGACCCCGTCGCAGACATTGTCCTATATCGTTTCCAACACCAAGCCCGGCACGCGCATCCCGCTAGAGGTCATTCGCGACGGCAAGACGGTGACGCTCTACGCCGTGGTCGGGACGCGGCCGCCCGAAGAACAGCTCGGCGGGACCGACTTCGATCCCGAAGACGACCAGGCGATGCCCGACGATCCGAAGGGAACTGCCGACACGACGATCCAGAATGTCCTTGGCCTGGCGGTGCAGCCGGTAACCCCCGACATTGCCCGCGCGATCGGCGTCGATGCCGGTACCAAGGGTCTCGTGGTCGGCGCGGCCTCGGCGAACAGCGACGCGGGCCGCAAGGGCCTGCGCCGGGGCGACGTGATTCTCAGCGCGAACCGCACGCCGGTGACGTCGAGCGAGGCGCTCGCGAAGATCGTCAGCGATGCGAAAGCAGCGGGCCGCGAAGCAGTGCTGCTTGAAATCCTGCGCCGGGGCGGGCCGTCTGCCTTCGTCGCGATCCGCATCAAGAACTGATCGCTGCGGTCCGTCGCGGACCGGAGGGAAGGGGCGTCGCGACCGTCGGGTCGGGCGCCCTTTTGTTTTGCATAGCTTTTCGGGCTTCCGGGGCTGTTCAAAACGACGACACGGGCGCATAGGCCTGCTGCAATGCACAAAATGACCGAATCCGCGCAGCGGTCCGGCATGCCCGGCAACCGCGAAATGGTGTTCATGATGGCGATGGTCATGGCGCTGAATGCGCTCGCCATCGATTCGATGCTGCCCGCGCTTCCCGCGATGGGAAACGGGCTCGGCGTCGCGGTAGCGAACGATCGCCAGTATATCATCTCGATCTATCTTTTCGGTATTGGCGCGGGATCGCTGGTCTATGGTCCGCTGTCCGACCGGTTCGGACGCAAAGGCGTGCTGGTGCCCGCGCTGTTCGCCTATGTGGCATTCTCGATCGGCTGCGGCCTCGCGAACAGCTTTCCGTTGCTCCTTGCGCTGCGCTTCGGACACGGGCTGGTCAGTGCCGCGCTGGGCGTCATCGTCGTTGCGGTGATCCGCGACCTCTTTTCGGGCGATGCGATGGCGAAGCGGCTGTCGATGATCTTCCTCGTCTTCATGATCGTTCCCGCAATCGCGCCGACCATGGGCGCGGGAATAACCGCCGTTGCGAGTTGGCGCGCGATCTTCATCGTGCTGGCGGTCATGGGCGTGGTGATGCTGCTCTGGCTGCGCCGTTTGCCAGAGACGCTTCACCCGGAGGATGTGCGCCCGCTGGACCTCAGGACGATGGCGGCAGGCTGGGCGACCGTGACGCGGCACCGCCGCGCCGCCGGCTACATGGTCGCTTCGGGCATGATGCAGGGCGCGCTTTACGGTTATTTGAACTCGAGCGAGCAGATCATCGCCGACATCTTCGATGCGCGCAGCTGGTTTCCGCTGGTGTTCGCGTGCGTGGCCTTGGGGATCGCGACCGCCAATTTCTCCAACGCCGCGATCGTCGAGCGCTTCGGTGCGCGGCGGGTTTCGCAGAGCGCGACCTTCGCGTTCCTTGTAACGTCGATCCTCCAGATACTCATCGCGGTAAGCGGTGCCGAAACCTTGTGGATGTTCACCGCGCTGATGATGGTCAATGTCGGCCTGATCGGATTCATCGGCAGCAATTTCGGGTCGATTGCGATGGAGGATTTCGGTCATATGGCCGGTGTCGCCTCCTCCTATCAGAGCTTTGCCAAGACGCTGCTCGCGGCGACGGTCGGCGCGTTGATCGGCCAGCTTTACGACGGCACGACGTTGCCGCTCGCCTATGCGTTTCTCGTCTCCGGCCTGGTCGGGCTGGTGCTGGTCTTCTGGGCCGAGCGCGGCAAGCTGTTCACACGGCCCGGAACGGCACCGAAGTCGCCCTATTGAGCCTCGGCGCCGGTTTCGACCCCTTCCTGCTCGTTACCGCGGATCAGCCTTGACCTGCTTCTTTCCTTCGGCGGAAAGGCGAGGTCGCGGTCTGCGGCCGCGGCAAGGCGCCGCGATGCTTTGACACTCCTCTCGGCCCAAAGCGGCGGACGCAATGGGCTGAACTTTCCGCCTTTCGGAAATCGCGGCCGCGATGATCAACGCAGGCGTGCCGGCCAACCCTCCCCAACGGTCGCTTTGCCGCCAAAAAGAAAGGGGGCCGCAGCCCCCTTTCCGTTTTAACTGAACGACGGCGCCGGCGGGACCGGCGGCGGCGGGGCGTCGGGATCGTCTTCGTGAACCTCGACATGGCCGAGGCCGACGTGGCTGCGCGAGCGGCTGTAACCGAAATAGACGAGCAGACCGACGGCGGCCCAGATCAGGAAGAGGATGATGCTCTTGTGATCGAGGCTGACGAACAGATAGAGGCAGCCGAGGATCGCGATCGGCGCGGTGATCCACACCAGCGGGGTACGGAACGGCCGGTGGCGGTTCGGTTCGGTCTTGCGGATCACCATCACCGCGATCGAAACCGCGGCAAAGGCGAACAATGTTCCCGAGTTCGAGATGTTCGCGAGCTGCCCGACCGGGAAGAACGCGGCGAACAGCGCGACGGCGATGCCGGTGATGATCGTGATGACGTGCGGCGTGTTATATTGCGGATGGATCTTCGAGAAGGCGGCGGGAAGCAGGCCGTCGCGGCTCATCACGAAGAAGATGCGGGTCTGGCCGAACATCATCATCAAGATGACCGAGGGCAGCGCCAGGCCGGCGGCGAGACCGAGCAGATTGCCGATCTGCGGCCAGCCGATTTCGCGCAGCGTGAAGGCCAGCGCTTCCTTCGAACAGACGACATCCTTCATGCCTTCGGCGGCACGCGTCGCGCACTGCGCGGCCAGCTCGCGGCTGCCGGGGTCGAGCACCGCGCCTGCGGCATCGACGACCGGTTGCGAGCTGAGGCCCGGCGCACCGATGACGCCGGCTGCCACGAGCAGATAGAAGATGGTGCAGATCGCAAGGCTGCCGATCAGCCCGATCGGCATATTGCGCTGCGGGTTCTTGGTTTCTTCCGCCGCGGTCGAAACCGCGTCGAAGCCCACATAGGCGAAGAAGATCGACGCCGCGGCCATCGAGATGCCGATGAAGCCGGTGGGCGCGAAGGGCGAGAATTGTTCGCTGTTCATCACCGGCACGGCGAGGATGATGAAGACGGTGAGCGCGGTCACCTTGATCGCGACGAGGATAGCATTGACGGTGGCGCTTTCCTTGGTGCCGATGACCAGCAGCCAGGTCACCAGGCCCGCGAGGGCCATCGCGGGCAGGTTGATCGCGCCGCCATCGAACGGCCCCGCGACCAGAGTGTCAGGTATGTCGATACTCAGCGTATGTTCGAGCAGGCCGACGACATAACCTGACCAGCCGACCGAAACCGCGCCGGCCGCGACCGCATATTCGAGGATCAGCGCCCAGCCGACCATCCATGCGATCAGCTCGCCCATCACGGCATAGCTATAGGTATAGGCCGAACCCGAAACGGGGACCATGGCCGCCATTTCGGCGTAACACAGCGCCGCGAAAGCGCAGACGAAGCCGGCGATGATGAAGCTGACCATCATGCCCGGGCCGGCCTTTTGCGCGGCCTCGGCGGTCAGGACGAAAATACCGGTGCCGATGACGGCGCCGATGCCGAGCATCGTAAGCTGGAACGCACCGAGCGATCGGTGCAGCGACTTTTTCTCGGCGGTGGCCAAGATGGCGTCGAGCGATTTGACGCGACCAAATATCATCCAAAATTCCCCTTTGGGGCCCGGTACGGGCCTTCTCCTGGCGGGAGAGAGTAAACGCTCCTCCCGCCAGCGCAACTTAATTTCGTGCGGGGGAGCGCAGCTTATCGTACCGTAAACCGGACGCGGTCGATCATCTGGCCGCCCGGGTCGACCAGCGTCAGCATATGGACGCCGGGGCGGGGAGGGATCTGGACCCCGGCATCGGCATCGCCGATCGTCTTCCGGTCGAGGATCAGGCGAAAGCCGGTCACTTCGCCGCTGACGATCACGCCCAGACTCTGTCGGTTAATCGGGATATCGGGATCGAGCGCGTAGACGCTGCCGCTGACCGGGCTGGTGATCCGCGGACGGCGCGCGACCTGCGGCGCGGCGGCCATCTCGGCCTGCGCGGTCCCCGCCATGAAATATTCGCGGCGCGGTGGCTCGCGCGTTCCGGGCAGCGCGATCTGGCGCATCTCGACGCCATCGGGCATCTTCGGCGGCTTGCCCGGACTGCCCGCGTGGAGCGCCATCATCACGTCGCGCCATACCGGCGCGGCGCCCGAGGTGCCCGAGACGGCGCGCATCGAATCGCCCTCCAGATTGCCGACCCAGACCGCGACGGTGTAGCGGTCGGTGAAGCCGATGCACCAATTGTCGCGCATGCCCTTCGACGTACCGGTTTTCGCGGCGGCCCAGAAGGGCAGGCGGAGCGCGCTGTCCTCGCCGAAGGCATCGGCGCGGGCGGAGGCGTCGGCGAGGATGTCGCCGACGATGAAGGCGGCAGCGGGATTGACGATCTGGCGCGGAAGTTGCCGAAGGTGCCGCGCAGCGTCGAAGCGGACTGGCGACCACTTTCCAAGATTTGCCAATGTTCTAAATGCGTTAGCTTGCTCTACCAGCGAAACTTCGGCCGAGCCCAGCGCGAGGCTGAAGCCATAATATTCGCCGTCCTCGACAAGGCCGTGATAGCCGAGGGCCCAGAGGCGGTCGCGGAACTCCTGGACGTCGTCGATGACGAGCGCACGGACCGCCGGAACATTGAGCGACGAGGCGAGCGCGTTCCGTACGCTGACCGGCCCCTTGAAGCTGTGGTCGTAATTCTTGGGGACATACAGCCCCGACGCGGTATCGAGCTGCACCGGGCTGTCGTCGAGGATCGATGCGGCGGTCAGCCAGCCATGCTCGATCACCTGCGCGTACAGATGCGGCTTCAATGTCGAGCCCGCCTGCCGCCGCGCGTTGGCGCCATCGACCGCGGCGGCGGTCGATTTGAGCCCGACACCGCCGACATAGGCGAGCACCTCGCCGGTGGCATTGTCGAGAACGACTACGGCGCCGTCGCGCACGCGATCCGATCCGAGGCCCGCGAGCTGGCGGCGGAGCGCGACGATCGCAGCGATCTGGATGCGGCGGTCGATTGTCGTCATCACCCGCTTGCCGGGCTTGTCGAGCAGCCGCGTCGCGAGATGCGGCGCGAGCGCGGGGTCGAAGCGCGCCGCCTGCTCGCCCGAAACGAGCGTCGCGGCCGCGGCGTCGATCGCGCCGCAGTCGGCCGCCTTGGCGATCCGGCAGGCCCGCTTGCCGAGGGTTTCGGCTTTCGCGGCGGGATTCGGCAGCAGGCCGGCGAACAGCGCGGCGTCGGTGCGGTTCATTTCGGCCGGCCGCTTTCCGAACAGGCTCTGCGCACCCGCGCCGATGCCCTGCGCTTCGCCGCGCAAGGGCAGGAGATTGAAATAGGCCTCGAGCATCTGCTCGTGCGTCCAGGTCGATGCCAGCGCCTGCGCCGCGCGCATCTGGCGGATCTTGGCCAACCAGCCGCGCTGGCCCGGCTGCGCCAGCTCGGGAGCGAGGAAAGCGGCGAGCTGCATCGGCAGCGTCGAGGCGCCGCGTGACTTGCCGCCGGTCCAGCGCGTCTTGACCGCGCTCGCGATCGCAAGCCAGTCCACCCCGCCGTGCGACCAGAAACGATGATCCTCGGCGGCGATGACGGTGTCGCGGACGGCGGGGCTGATGTCCTTCAGCGGCACCCAGGCAAGGCGGCGGCGTTCGAAATTGACGCGTTCGCTGTCGAGCAGGCGGCCGTCGCGATCATAGAGCCACGCCTCGCTCGGCTTCCAGTCCGCGCGCACGGCGGCGTAATCGGGCATTGCCGGCGGGCGCGTGAACAGGTGCGCGGTGGTGGTGAGGATCAGCGCGGCGAGCGCTGTCCACGCCAGCGCGTCGAACCAGCGGTGTTTGGCGGTCATGGATGGGTCGGCCTAAACGATCCTCCCCGTGCCGCAGGCATGGGGAGGGGGACCATCCGAAGGATGGTGGAGG
>JAEWIL010000139.1 GCA_023387085.1 Pseudomonadota bacterium
CGCCGATCATCGCGGCGCCCCCCCCCGGTGCCGGCGACGAAGCCTCGGCGGGCGCCACGCCCGATCCCGGCCCGGGGTCGGGAGCCGGCGGCCACGGCGCGGGAGGCGGAGCCGGCGGGTCGGGAAACGGCACGGGCGGCGGCACCCGGGCGGCGTGGCGCAGCGGCACGATCCGCGACAGCGATTACCCGAGGACCGCGAGCGCGGCGAAGATTGGTGGCGAGGTCGAGGTGCGCTTCACCATCCAGCCAACGGGCCGGGTCACCGGCTGCCGAGTCACCCGGTCGAGCGGAGATGTCGCGCTTGATACGACAACCTGTCGCCTTATCGAGGAGCGATTCCGCTTCAAGCCGGCGACAAATGGCGCAGGCGAGCCGATTGCGAGCGCCTATGGCTGGCGCCAGAGCTGGTGGCTCGAAAGGCGCCGATGATCTTCCTTGGGACTGCGGCACCGTCGATACTGCGACAACGGTGCGACAATATCGCGAATGATTATCAATAATCATTGACAGTGCGAACGACTCGCAATAGCGGCACGGACGACTAAATCAAAAGGGGTATTCCGTGAAAAACTCTTCCGCATCCTTCCTCGCGCTCTCCTGCGTGGGCAGCCTGATCAGCGCTCCGGCGATCGCCGCCGAAGCCGATACCGCGCAGGATGCGCCTGGCGGCCGCAACGACATCGTCGTCTGGGGCACACTCGCCAACGAGGTCGAATCGCCGAAATCGACGGCACCGCTCGTCGACACGCCCCAGACGATCACCGTCGTGACCCAGGAACAGCTGCGTCAGCAGAACCTGCTGACGCTCCGCGACGCGCTCTCGACCATTCCGGGAATCACCTTCGGCGCCGGCGAAGGCGGCGGCGGTTACGGCGATTCGATCAACCTGCGCGGCTATTCGGCGAACAACGATCTGACCGTCGACGGCGTCCGCGACAGCGCCCAGTACAGCCGTACCGACCCGTTCAATCTGCAACAGATCGAGGTCTACAACGGCGCCAATTCGGTGTTCAACGGGTCGGGCAGCGTCGGCGGCACGATCAACCTCGTCAGCAAGATCCCCTTTGCCCGCAGCGCGACCACGGTGCAGGCGGCCGTCGGCACTGACAATTATTACCGCGCCTCGGTGGACAGCAACTGGCGCGTCAGCGACCTGATCGCCGTGCGCCTGAACGCGATGTACCATGAAAACGACGTGCCGGGCCGCGACGTCGAATCCTACCAGCGCTGGGGCGTCGCGCCGTCGATCACGATCGGCGTCGACGGCGACACCAGCCTGACGCTCGCCTATATCCATCAGGACGACGACAATACCCCGATCTATGGCGTCCCCTTCTTCCTCAGCGGCGTGAACGACGGTCCGCTGGCGGGCGTCGACGACAGCGACTATTTCGGCATCGTCAATCTCGACAAGCAGAAGACAAAGGTCGACCGCTTCACCGCAACCTTCCGCCACGCGTTCAGCGAAAATGTCTCGATCCGCAATCTCACCCGCTGGCAGCGTGTCGCGCAATATAGCCAGACCAGCGCGCCGCAGGGCGTCTTCTGCCTCGCAAACGGCCTGCAACCGATCGGCGCGGGCGCCAACGCGACCATCGGGATCCCCTGCCCCGCCGGCCAGAACACCCCGGGCTCCTATTACCCGGCCGGCCCGCGCGGGCTTGTCCGCGATCAGGTCAACGATCTGATCCACAACCAGACCGACCTCACCGTCGTCAGCGGCGCGAGAGGCGGCATGTTCAACACACTCGTCGTCGGAGCGTCCTACACGCAGGAAGACTATTCGATCGAGAACGCACAATTGTTGCGCAACGCGGGCGGCGCGACGCCGAATCCGGCCCAGCCGCCGATCAGCCTGTCGAACCCGAACACGGTCTGGACCGGCCCGGTGAACTATATCCGTACGGGCAACAACTATGGCGATACGCGCAACCTTGCCGTCTATGCGTTCGACACGCTGGAAATCTCACCGATGTTCGAGCTGAATGCCGGCCTCCGCTATGAGAGCGTACGGACGGTCTTCCGGGCCGACACCGTAACGACACCGGCGACCGGCGCAGTCTATGTCCGCGGTGCCGAACAGGTCAGCGACGAGAATCTATTCTCTTGGCGGGCCGGCGCGGTCTTCCACCCGGTCGAGAATGTCAGCCTCTACGCCGCCTATGGCAACGCCAAGACGCCGACATCCGCCACCGTGCGCGCAGGCTGCGGGCTGCCGACAGCACCTGGCGCCGCCGATCCGTGCGCCGTCGCCCCCGAAAAGGCCCGCACCTTCGAAGTCGGCGGCAAGGCCGAACTGTTCGGCAAGAAGCTGTTGCTGACCGCCGCGCTGTTCCGCAACGAACGCACCAACTTCCGCACGCCGTCAAACGATCCGGCGCAGCCCAACGCGCTGCAGGTGCTCGACGGTCACTCGCGCGTCGACGGTGTGGCGCTGGGCGTCAGCGGCAATGTCACCCCCGAATGGGCGATCTTTGCCAATTATACCTATCTCGACAGCGAAGTGCGCCAGAGCGTTTCCGATTTCTGCCTCGCAACGCCGGGCGCGACGGGGTGCCTCAACAGTGTCGCCATTCCGGATCCGCAGCGCGGCGATCGCCTGATCCAGACGCCGAAACATTCGGGCAGCCTGTTCACGACCTATTCTTTCCCCTTCGGTCTGCAGGTCGGTTATGGGCTTACCTATCAGGGCAAATTCGCGACGAACCAGCGCAACCTGGCGCAGCGCACGCAGTTCATGGTCGACGATTATCTGATCCACCGCGCGTTCGTGTCGTACGACTTCAAGAACGGTCTGGTGGCCCAGCTAAACATCAGCAACTTCACCAACGAGGATTATTACACGGGCGTGCGCAACAACGTCGGCGCGGCGACGATCTCCGGCGCCGGCGTGGTCGGCGGCGGTGCCGTCACCGGCGGCTGGGCAACCCCGGGCGAAGCCCGCTCGGCGGTGTTCAGCCTCTTCTACAACTTCTGAACCAACGGGCGGGCGCGGCGATTGCCGTTCCCGCCTTTTTCCGACTAAAAGCGGCGTATGATCCGTATTATTCCCGATGTGCTCGACGCCGACGGTGTCGCCAAACTCCGCTCGATCCTCGACGCGGCGGACTGGGTCGACGGCAACGAGACGTCGGGGCCGCAAGCGGCGCTGGCCAAGCGCAACCAGCAACTCCCCGAATTCGGCGAGGCTGCCTCAGAGGCCGGAAGGCTGGTGATCGACGCGCTTGGCCGCACCCCGCTGTTCATCGCGGCGGCACTTCCGCTCAAAATCTATCCGCCCTATTTCAACCGCTACGGGGGCGGCGAAACATTTGGCGACCATATCGACAACGCGATCCGCATGCGCCGCGGCAGCGATTTCCGGATGCGCGCGGATCTATCCGCGACGCTGTTTCTTGCCGATCCGGACAGCTACGAAGGCGGCGGTCTGGTCGTCGAGGGCTTTACCGAGGCGCCCGGGCTGAAATTGCCCGCCGGGCATATGGTCCTCTATCCGTCGACCACCGTCCACCGAGTCGAGCCCGTCACCGCGGGCGCGCGGGTCGCAAGCTTCATGTGGATTCAGTCGATGGTCCGCGATCAGGGCCAACGCAACCTGCTCTTCGATCTCGACATGGGGGTGCAGGGCGCCGCCGCTGCCATGGGTCAGGGTGACGCGACCGTGGTACGCCTGACGGGCGTCTATCACAATCTGCTGCGGCGCTGGGCCGACAGCTAGCCGAGCATCGTGCGCCATTCGCGCGACAGATATTCGCGATTCCCGACGATCACGCACGCCGCCAGGCGTTGGGCGTCGGCCAGCGCGATCCCCTTCTGGGGTCCCAACACGGTCAAGGCGGTCGCCCACCCGTCGGCCATCATGCACTCGCGGTGCAGCACCGTGACCGAGGACACGTTGCTGACGATCGGCCGTCCGGTGGCGGGATCGAAGCTGTGCGAATAATAGCGTCCATCCACTGCGAAGCCGCGCCGATAATCGCCCGACGTCGCGACCGACAGATCGTGGAGCGCGATTCGCCAAGGTGGAAGCGACGAGGCCCCGGGTGGCATTTCGACGTCGACCCACCAAGGCTGGCCGTCGGGCCGGATTCCCTCGCCGCGCAATTCGCCGCCGAGTTCGAGCAGGAAATGACGCACGCCCTGCCCGAGCAACCATTCGGCCGCCAGATCGACGCCATAGCCCTTGGCAATTCCGGACAGGTCGAGCGCGGCACCTTCGCCGCGCCGGATGCGCGAACCGGCGACGTCATAATCGATCGCACGGTTCCTGCGATCCGTCCCGTCGGGAACTCCATCGACCGGCCCTGCACTGCCGAAGCCCCAGCGCTCGGTGATTTCGCCCAGCGCGGGATCGAATGCCCCCCCGCTCGCGTCACGAATCCGGAGCGCCGCCGCCAGGACCCCGGCGAACTCGGGCGGGATGGCGTGCCAGCCGCCAGCCGGCGCGCGGTTGAAGCGCGACAGGTCCGACGCCGCTTCCCACTGGCTCATTTGCGCGACGACGCGCCCGAATGCCGCCTGCACCATCGCCGCCGCGTCGGCTGGCGGCGACACGGCATGAAGGGACCAACTCGTCCCCATCGCCTCGCCGCTAAAGGTTTCGATACCCGCGCTCGCGACCCGCGCCGCGAAAGCGGCGGGCGTCAGCGCGCGCGGGATCAGGATGCGGTCGCTCAGGGCGCAAGCACCTCGAGCGTCGTGACATAGCTTGCGCGGCGCGCAATCGGCTGCAGCGCGCCTTCATCCGCGCCGCTGGCTTGCGGCGTCGTAACGTTCAGCCAGTACATGCCCGCTTCGGGCCAGCTGACCGCGACCTTGCCGTCGGTCCCGGTCTTGAGATCGATCTGGCCAAGCTGGTCGCGATACCGGATCCCGCCGGGAATCACCGTCACCGGCAGACCGGCAGCCGGCTTGCCATCGAGAAGGAACTGGAAGGTCGCCTCTTCGCCTGCCACCAGGTCGTTGGGATGAGTTACCGGCACCAGTTCGATGCCCTTGCCGGTCGGCTTGAACAAGTTGGTCGTAGGCTCGCCCACGGTGACGAAAATCTCGTTGCGGTTGTTTGCCTCGGCGGTCTGCACATTGGTCGCACCGGCCGGGATTTTTTCCGCCAGATTGGCGGCCGTGGTGCCGCGCGGCAAGCGCTCGGTCTTGCCGTTCAGGTCGTAGCTGCCCATCAGCATGTCAGCGACCGATGAAATGCGATAAGTGCCCTTCTGCGTCAGATGGACGTCGAAGGTACTGCGATAGCGACCCGTCGCCTTGTTCTCGATCACAACCTCGGTACCGTCGGGCGCCCATGCCTTGACCGCGTCGAGCCGCAACGGCTGATGTTCGAAATAGAAGAGGTCGTTCGACACCGCGGCGTCGACCGTCACCCAGACATCGTCGCCCGACAGGACGGTCGCCGACGGCAGCATCCACTGACGGTGCGCGCTCGCCGGAACCGTTACCAGCGCCGCGAGTGCAAGCGTCGCTGCGAAGCCCAAAATCTGCCTTTTCATTTGCCTTGCCCCTTCGAATATCAACGGAAAGCGACGGTGACGGCGCCGAGTTCGGTCTTGCCGGCGGCACGGCCACCCGCGCCCGCCTTCGCCGGCCATGTAAACGGAATGCGAAGCAGCTCGCGTCCGCCGACCTCGCGCGCCGCCTCGATCACCAGCGTGTAGGCGCCGGGAGCCGTGGCGCCGAGCTGCGCGCGGCTGAACGAGATCTTCTGTGCGCCGGGCGCGCGGGTCGCACCGGTGATGCCGTTCGCCGGAAAGGTCATCGTCCGCCCTGCGGCACGCCACCACTGGCGCACGTCGCGCAGCCATTTGGTCCCTTCATTGTTCTTCATGTCGTAGTCGTACCAGACCGCGACAGTCTTCGCGGGCACGCCGGCCTTTTCGACCCAGATCGCCACATAGGGTCGGTGATATTCGGCGACCTTGAGCTGCGGAATATTGATCGTGACGTCCATAGTCGCCGGCGCGGCGGCGAGAACGGGCGCCGCAAGGGCGGTACTGAGCGAACCGCCGATCAAAATGACACGCGAAGTGGAGTGCATGAGAGAGGCTCCTAGTGAATGAAGACGAGGATGAGAGCGGCGGGCAGGACGAGTCCGGCGCCGACCAGCGGCCAAGTGCTCTTTCGCTTCGCCGAATGCAGCCACAGCAGGAACAGCCCTGTGATCGCGAAAACCATGCATGCGAAGGCGAAGATATCGATGAACAGACTCCACTCGCTGCCCGAGTTGCGGCCCTTGTGAAGATCGTTGAGATAGGAAATCCAGCCGCGGTCGGTAATCTCGCTCGTCACCGCGCCGGTTGCGCGGTCGATCGCAACCCAGGCATCGCCGCCGGGCCGCGGCGCGGCCAGATAAACCTCGTCGGCCGACCATTCGGCCTCGCCCGTCGCCTTGACCGGAAAATGCGCCTCGACCCAGCTCGCCACGGGCTTCGGCAAGCGGCCTTTGCCGCCCGCCGGTTCTGCGCCAAGTTGGCGCAGAATTGCCGGCGGCATCTGCCCCGCACCTGGGGTCACGACAGGCGATCCTTCGATATCCGCCGCGTGATTCAACGTGAAACCCGTGACCGCGAACAGCACAAGCCCGATCAGACTGATGGCCGAGCTCATCCAGTGCCACATATGTAGCTGCTTCAGCCAAAAGGATTTTCGGCCCTTCTTCGCCTTGTGTCGTTGAGTCTGGGGTGCATGCATCGTGGGCGGTCGGTCTGCGTGGAAGAGACCCCGCCATTATCGAGAACGATTCTCAATTACAATTAAAAAGACCTGCCATCCGATCGAATGGACGCGCGCGAAATCTATCCAAGCGGACGCGCACCTTCGATCAGCTTCAATCCCAGCGTGCCGGCGTTGGATACCGCTTCCTCTCTGCTGCCGGCGCGCAATTTGCGCATGATATTCTTGAGGTGCCATTTCACCGTTTCCGGCGCGAGGCGCAATGTCCGGGCAATCTCCTTGTTGGACTCGCCGGCTTTGAGGGCGCTGAGAATCTCGATTTCGCGTTCGGTGAGAAACGAAAAGGCTTCCCCCGGCGCGGCGCTATATCCGCCTTCGAGATCGGCATTGCGCCGCGACGGTTCGGCCAGTTTCAGCAAGGCCAGAAAGCAGTCGGAGCTATAGGCTTCGCTGCAGAAATTCTGCACCGCGCGAACGCCGGTGACATCGAGGACATCGACGATCGTGCGCCGGAAACCCGAACTTGCGGCATGATTGAGGAAGCGCACCGTTTCGAGCTCGACCATCTTGTCGCAGCGACCGCTCAGTTGCGGCAGGATATTGAACAGCGTGGCCGTGGCACGCAGCTCGGCGTCATCGCCATTCGACGCGAGTCGCAGCAGCCGCGCTGCAACCGCTGTCAGCCGCGGACGATCGCCGTTCGCAATCGCCTCATAGGCGCGCATTTCGGACAGGATGGCAAAGGCCCGCGCCTGCGAGGAGAGCGGGTCGAGCGTCGCTGCCTCCTCATCGCCGATCGCGACGATCGCCTCGACGTCGATCGTGTGCGGCAGGCGAAGGCGCGCGCGTTCGACGACACACAGCGCCTTGAGCGGGGCCCAGTGCCGTCCAAAGGCGATCAACTCGGCGCGATCGATCAACGACGCCGCGATATCGCGCTTCCCCGCCGCAACGGCAACGCGAATGGCGACCAGAAAAGCACTGATCAGCGCATCCTGGAAAGCACTGTTCACCAGATGCGGCAACGCCGCTGCGGCCAGGTCCGCCGCTTCCTCGAAGGCATCGCGTTCATAGCAGGCACGGCCGAGCGCGGCGTCCACCACGGCCGTCGCAAGGCCCGGTTCGGGTAGCCGCGACCTCGCCTCGCGCAGCAGCCGCTCGGCTTCCTCGAGCTGGCCCTGCGCGCGCGCTATGCGCGCTTTCGTCACCGCCGCAAGGGCGCCCGGCAGATCGAGCGCTTTGCCGGCGCGGCGCAGCATCACGGG
>JAEWIL010000147.1 GCA_023387085.1 Pseudomonadota bacterium
ATGAAGGGCCGGATCTTCTTCGTCCACGTGCCGAACGCGGCGCAGTCGTCGGTGATGCTGCTGGCCTACGGCCCCAAGCGCACCGCGGCCGACTACTTCGCGAACACGATGATGAGCTCCGCGCTCGCCGAAGCGCGCGCCGATGCGGCGAGCGCGCGCAGCGACCTGGCGCTCGCGCAGACCAACCTCGCCCGCGCGAACCGGCTCGTCGCCGACGACGCCGTCTCGCAAAGCGATCTCGACCAGCTCAAGGCCAAGCTGCGCGCCGCCTCGGCAGGGCTCGCTGCGGCCGAGGCGCGCGTCCGCTCGCGCGCGCGGGACATGGAATTCACGCAGGTCCGCGCGCCGATCAGCGGCCGCATCTCCGACCGCCGCGTCGATGCCGGCAACCTCGTCGCCGCGGGCGAAGGCAGCGCCGGGAGCCTGCTGACGACGATCAACGCGCTCGACCCGATCTATTTCAGCTTCAACGGCTCCGAAGGCCTGTTCCTGAAAGCGAAGCGCGCGCAGGAAGAAGGCGCCAAGGGATCGGACGTTCAGGTCAAACTGCAGGACGAGGCGAGCTACAGCCGCACCGGCAAGCTCGACTTCACCGACAATGGCATCGACCCGCGTTCGGGGACAATCCGCGGCCGCGCGGTGATCGCCAACCCCGACCTGTTCCTGTCACCCGGGATGTTCGGCAACATGCGCCTGTCGAGCGGCGCCAAGGAACGGGCCTTGCTCGTTCCGGATGCGGCGGTCCAGACCGACCAGGCGCGCAAGACATTGCTGGTCGTCGGCCAGGACGGACAGGTCGCAGTGCGCGAGGTCCAGCTTGGTCCTGTGGTCGATGGCCTGCGCGTCGTGCGCGGCGGCATCGCGCCGACCGACCGCATCGTCATTACGGGAACACAGCTCGCGCAGCCCGGCAGCAAGGTGCAGACGCGCGCCGGCAAGATCACGCCAGTCGTCGAAGCCGCCGCACCGCCGAGTACCGCGCTGGTCGGCGAAGCGACCTTCGCAAAATGACATAGCTAGCCCCTCCCTTCGCGGGAGGGGTGGGGGTGGGAACCGGCGGTTTTACGTTGCGCCGGCGGTTCCCACCCGCCGCATCCGCTCCCGACGGGAGCGATGATTTCGATCCGATTTTCAAAGATCCTCCAATCCGGGGAGCCGGCCATGCGTCTTTCGCGCTTCTTCATCATTCGCCCGATCTTCGCCGCGGTCATCGCGGTGATCATCACCCTTGTCGGCGCGATCGCCTATTGGTCGCTGCCCGTCTCGCAATATCCCGACATCGTCCCGCCGACGGTCACGGTCACCGCCAGCTATCCCGGTGCGTCGGCCGAGACCGTCGCCGAGACGGTGGCGACGCCGATCGAACAGGAAATCAACGGCGTCGACAATATGCTCTACCAGTCGAGCCAGTCGACCGGCGACGGCGCGGTGACGATCACCGTCACCTTCAAGATCGGCACCGACCTCGATGCCGCGCAGGTGCTGGTGCAGAACCGCGTCGCGATCGCGGTGCCGCGCCTACCCGAAGAAGTGCAGCGGCTCGGCGTCGTGACGCGCAAGACCTCGCCCGACTTCCTGATGGTCGTGAACCTCGTCTCGCCCGACAAGTCGCTCGATCGCGCGTACCTCTCCAACTATGCGCTGACCCAGCTCAAGGACCGGCTCAGCCGCATCGACGGGGTCGGCGACGTCCGCCTGTTCGGCGCGCGCGACTATGCGATGCGCGTGTGGATCGACCCGACCCGCGCCGCGGCGCTCAACCTGACCGCCGGCGAAATCGTCCAGGCGCTGCGCTCGCAGAATGTGCAGGTCGCGGCGGGCTCGCTCGGCCAGCCCCCCTATGCTAACGGCAACGCCTATCAACTTAACGTCGAAACGCAGGGCCGCCTCGCCGACCCGCAGCAATTCGCCGATGTCGTGATCCGCACCGACGCCGACGGGCGACAGGTGCGCGTCGCCGACGTCGCGCGCGTCGAGCTTGGCGCTTCGGACTACAACAGCAACACCTATCTGTCGGGCGATCCGACAGTGATTCTCGCGGCGTTCCAGCGCCCCGGATCGAATGCGCTCGAAGCCGCGAAATCCATCGAGACCGAAATGGAAGCCGCATCGAAGAGCTTCCCCAAAGGTCTCGAATATCGCGTCATCTATAATCCCACCAAGTTCATCGAACAGTCGATCGACGCGGTGAAGGACACGCTGCTCGAGGCGATGGTCCTCGTCGTGATCGTGATCCTGGTCTTCCTGCAGAAATGGCGCGCAGCGGTGATCCCGATCGTCGCGATCCCGGTGTCGCTCGTCGGCACCTTCGCGGTGCTCGCTGCCGTTGGCTACAGCCTCAACAGCCTCTCGCTCTTCGGGCTCGTGCTCGCGATCGGGATCGTCGTCGACGACGCGATCGTCGTGGTCGAGAATGTCGAGCGCAATCTCGAGCGCGGCCTGTCTTCGCTGAAAGCCGCGCAAACCTCGATGGACGAGGTGTCGGGCGCGCTCGTCGCGATCGTCCTCGTGCTGTGCGCGGTGTTCGTGCCGACCTTGTTCCTTACCGGCCTGTCGGGCGCCTTCTATCAGCAGTTCGCGGTGACGATCTCGACCGCGACGATCATCTCGCTGATCGTCTCGCTGACCTTGTCGCCCGCGCTCGCCGCGATCTTGCTCAAGCCGCATGCCGCGCCCCCAAAGCCCTCGCGCCTCCGCGAGCTCGCGACCCGCGCCGGCGATGTCTTCAACAACGCATTCGAGCGGATGAGCGCCGCCTATGCCGCGCTCACCGCGCGGCTCGTCCGGCGGCCGAAGCGGATGATGATCACCTACGGCGGACTGATCGCGGCGACCGCCGGCCTGTTCTGGGCGACCCCGACCGGCTTCATCCCGGCGCAGGACCAGGGCTATTTCCTCGCGGTCGTGCAATTGCCGCCCGGCGCCTCGGTCGAACGCACCGACGCGACGCTCCGCAAGGTTGCCACGCGCATCCTGCCGAACAAGGGTATCCTCGGCTCGGTGATGCTCGCCGGCTTCGATGGCCCGTCGCAGACGCTCGCTCCGAACGCCGCCGCCGCCTATTTCCCGCTCAAGAGCTTCGAGGAACGCAAGAAGCTCGGCGTCAGCTTCGACGAGATCATGAACGAAGCCCGCGCCGACGTCGCCGATATCACCGAAGCGCGCGTGATCGTGATCCCGCCGCCGCTGATCCAGGGCATCGGCTCGGCGGGTGGTTACCGGCTGATGGTGCAGGACCGTGGCGGTCACGGTTATCAGAAGCTCGCCGAGGAATCGGGCAAGCTGATCGGCAAGGCGAACGAGACCCCGGGTCTGGCGCAGGTTTTCACCTTCTTCGATACCGGGTCCCCGCGCGTCTATGCCGACATCGACCGGGCGAAGGCGAACCTGCTCGGCGTCCCGCCCGAGCGCGTGTTCGAAACCTTGCAAGTCTATCTGGGGTCGGCGTTCGTCAACGACTTCAACCTGCTGGGCCGCACCTACCGCGTCACCGCGCAGGCCGCCGCGCCCTTCCGCCAGTCGGTCTCCGACATCGCCAACCTCCAGACGCGCTCGAACACGGGCGAGATGGTGCCGATCGGCTCGGTCGCGACCTTCAAGGACAAGACAGGGCCCTACCGCGTCGTCCGCTATAACCTCTACCCCGCGGTCGAGGTCGATGGCGACACCGCGCCCGGCTATTCTTCGGGTGCATCGCTGACGACGATGGAAAAGCTGTCGGCCGATACGCTGCCGCAGGGCTATGGCACCGAATGGACCGGCATCGCCTTTCAGCAGAAAGCGGCCGGCAGCACGGCGGCGCTCGTCTTCGCGCTGGCAGTGGTGTTCGTCTTCCTCGTGCTGGCGGCCCAATATGAAAGCCTGACACTACCGCTGTCGATCATCCTGATCGTGCCGATGTGTCTGTTCGCGGCGATGGTCGGCGTCAATCTGCGCGGCATGGACAATAATGTCCTGACGCAGATCGGCCTCGTCGTCCTCATCGCGCTCGCGGCGAAGAATGCGATCCTGATCGTCGAATTCGCCAAGCAGGCCGAGGAACAGGACGGGCTGTCGCCGGTCGAGGCCGCGGTACGCGCCGCCCGCGACCGCCTGCGCCCGATCCTGATGACGAGCTTCGCCTTCATTCTCGGCGCCGTGCCGCTCCTCATCGCCAGCGGCGCCGGGGCGGAACTGCGTCAGGCGCTCGGCACCGCGGTCTTTTTCGGGATGATCGGCGTGACGGCGTTCGGTCTGCTCTTCACTCCCACCTTCTATGTCGTCTGCCGCGCGCTCGGCGACCGTATCGCGACGCTGCGTGGTCGTGGCGGTCGCGCCGATCCCGCGCTGCAGCCCGCCGAATAAGGAGAATGCTCATGCGTACTCTTCTGATTGCCACCGTATCCGCGTTCACGCTTGCCGCGTGCGCGGTCGGGCCGGACTTCGTCGCCCCCACTCCCCCTGTGACGGCGTCCGGCCCCTTCCTCTCCACCAAGGCCGGAGCCACCAGCGCCGCCCCCGCCGACGCCGAATGGTGGCGCCTCTACAAGGATCCGGTGCTCGACAGCCTCGTCGCCGACGCGCTCGCGGCGAACACCGACGTCCGCGTCGCGACCGCGCGGATCGCCAAGGCACGGGCTTCGCTTCGCGAAGTTCGCGGTGACCGCCTGCCCTCGACGAACCTCAGCGCCGGCGCAACCTATGGCCGCGTCAGCGAGGGTCAGGTGCCTCCGGGCGCCGACCGCGAGGGCTGGCAAGTCGATGCCGGATTGACCGTCGGCTATGAAGTCGACCTGTTCGGCCGCGTCTCGCGCGGGGTCGAAGC
>JAEWIL010000183.1 GCA_023387085.1 Pseudomonadota bacterium
GAGCATGAACTCGCGCATCTGCAGCGGCGAAACATCGCTGAAAATCCGTACGCGCTCGCGCAGGAAATCCAGCCATTCGGCGACGGATTTCTGTTGCGGCAGGTTGGCAAAGATCGCCGCAAGATCCTTCTCGTCGGCCGGGGTCAGGCTGGTGTTGCCATTGATGAACTCGACGACGTCATAGCCCTGGTTCATGCAATGCTTGATCAGCGGATAGCCCGCGAGCGCACCGATCACGAAAATGCCGGGAACCGTCGACTCAAAGGTTGGCGACAGTTTCGGAAAGGCTTCGCGGTCCGGCCCCGTAAACTCGATCCCCATCGATTCGACAAAAGCGCGCGGCGCGACGGAGCCAAGGCGCGCGACGATCACGTCGCACTGGATCTTCTCGTCGCCCGTCGGCGTTTCGAGCGTCAGCCAGCCGGGCTCGACCAGTTTCGGCTGAGTCTCGGTGCGGATAGTCATCAGCCCATTCTCGCCCGCCTCCATCATGTCGGAGACGTTCTTCGCCTTGGCGCGAGCGAAATCCTTCGAGCGGTTGAGGATCGTGACCGTATTCTCGAGCGCTTCCTCGGCGACACCCAAGGCATTCTCGATTCCCGCATCGCCCGACCCGACGACGGTGATATGCTTGTCCTTGAAATCTTCGGGATCGTCGACGGTGTAGATGATGTGCGGCAGGTCGTTGCCGGGACAGCGCATCCGGTTCGGATTGCCCTGAGTCCCGATCGCCAGCACGATGGTCTCGGCGTGAAAGACGTCGCCCTTGGTCGTCTTGATTTCGAACGCGCCCTTCTGGCCGGTCACCTCGGCGACTTCGGCATGATAGGCGACGTTGACCTTGTTGTTCGCGGCATCCTCGTCCCAATTGCCGAGAATATACTCGCGCGCGCCCTCGGCAAACCGGCAGTCCGATCTAAGGTCGAGCCGGTCGGGCGTCGCAAGGACGCGCTTGCCCTTCTGATATTTATAGATGGTGTCGGAGAGATGATCGGTCTTTTCGAGCAGGACATGGCTCAGACCGAGTTGACCCGCGCGCGATGCGGCGCTGAGCCCTGCGGGCCCCGAACCGATAATCGCAACCTTGAACGTCTCGCTCATGCCCGCGCACCCGGCCCGGCCGAGCGGATAGGTTCGGTCCTGATGCTGACGAACGCGCGAACGGGCATCCTATTCCCCCCGGATCGCCTACCCCTAGGCGAACAATATGGATGCGACCCCGGATTTATATCCTGGAGGCAGAGCTATGCCCTTGAAAGCGGGAAAAGGTCAACCGGCGACCGCGGAGTTTTCGGCTGCTGCGAGACGTTCGCAATTGCATCGACCGTCCCGCAGTTCAACGCCACGCATCGCGTTGCCGGTCCGCAAAGGCCGGAAATACAAACAGCCGGCGCTCTATCGTTCCGGACGTACCTGGTTGTCGACGCCGCTTATCGTCAGGCGCGGCTTGCCGCCCCCCGCAATCCGCCAGCTAATCACATTGCTGGCACCCGATACCTGGATCGACGCACCGGGCCGCAGGCTGATGGCGACCTGGTTATCGACACCGCTCACCACCAGGCCGGGACAATCGCCGGTGAAATTGATCCGGTTGCCCGATCCGGAAACCTTGGCGGGCCGTCCGCCGCAATCGACATCATGCGCCTGATCGACGCCGCTGACCGAAGACCCGTCGCGTGTTCCCGTGCCTCGATCATGCTGCACGGCCAGCGAAGGAGTAGCCAGAAGAAGGCCAAGAATGAGGGGCGAACTGAGTGCCAGCATAGCAGCAGGTTTCCGGAACAAAGCGATCTCCTTCGTTCCCCACCCTGAATTCCCGCGGAAAAACAATGCAATCGAAAGAGTTTCGCGTCAACAGCGCGAAGCCGATCGGGATCAGGCGAGTTCGAACATCGCCGCGATGCGCTCCGACGTCGCCGGCTCGAAGCGCGACCAGCCGTCCGGACCGAGCCTTTCAAGCGGACGGAAGCGCGCCTTGTACGCCATGCGTCCCGACCCCTCGATCCAATAGCCGAGATAGACATAGGGTAGCCCGGCCTTCGCCGCGCGCAATATATGGTCGGCGATGATATAGGTGCCGAGCCCTTCGCGCAGCGGATGGTTGGCATCGAAGAAGCTGTAGATCATCGACAGGCCGTCACCCTGCCGGTCGGTAAGGCAACAACCGACAAGCCGGCCCTTGCCGCCGTCAGTCGCCGGCTCGCGATATTCGATCATGTACGAATCGACCGGGGTCTGTTCGACCATGTCGGCGAAATCCTGCTCGTCCATGTCGGCCATGCCGCCATTGGGATGGCGCGAGCCCAGATAGGCGTGCAGCAGCGCATATTGCTCCTCGGTCGCCCACGGCTTGCACGCCGTCGCGACGAGATCACGGTTGCGGCGGATCGTCCGCTTCTGCGAATGACTGGGCGTGAATTCATGGGCGGACACCCGCACCGACACGCAGGCCGAACAGTCGGCGCAGCTTGGTCGATAGGCGACCGACTGGCTGCGCCGGAAACCGATGCGGCCGAGCGCGTCGTTCAGTTCGTTGGCGTTGTTGCCGTTAAGTTCGGTAAAGACCTTGCGCTCGGTCTTGCCCTCCAGATACGGACAGGGCGCCGGGCTGGTGACGAAAAAGCGCGGAAAACGGAACGGTGCGGACACGCGAGACAAACCTCCGGACTTGCGGTTGCGGAGCCCCCCAGTCGGGTCCCGACGCGCTACTTGCAGCGAATATGCCGCGCCCGGTCAATGGTGCAAAGACCGTTTACCATTTTTGTTTGTTCCGGATTGAATCAACCGCAAAATTTTCTGAATCGCGCGGTAACTGTTGTGCCGATTTGAATCGGATCAGCTATATCCGCGCAGTTCGTCGCCGGTCAGCGTCGCCACATGAAGCACGTTGGTCGACCCGGGCGTCCCGAACGGAACCCCCGCCATCATCACCAGCTTCGCGCCCGCACGGCCGATGCCGTGGCGCAGCGCCATGCGCTTGCCCTTGGCGATCATTTCCTCAAAGCTGCCGATGTCCTTCGTCGGCACCGCGTGCGCACCCCACAACAGTCCCATGCGCCGCGCCGCGTCGCGTTTCGGCGTCAGCACGAGCAGGGGCGCGTTCGGCCGTTCGCGCGCGACGCGCCGCGCGGTCGATCCCGATGCGGTGAAACAGATAATTGCATCGGCGGCGATCGTCTGGATGATCGTGCCGGCGGCTTCGGCGAGCGCGTCGGCGGTGGTCGCATCGGGCGCAGTTTCGGTGAAATGCAGGCGGCGGAAATAGTCGGGATCGCTTTCGACCGAGCGCGCGATCGAATCCATCATGGTGACCGCTTCGACGGGCCAGGCGCCTGCCGCGGTCTCCGCCGACAGCATGATCGCGTCAGCACCGTCATAGACCGCGGTCGCGACGTCCGACACCTCAGCGCGCGTCGGCGACGGCGAAACGATCATCGATTCGAGCATCTGCGTCGCGACGACGACGGGTTTGCCCATGCGCCGCGCGGTCGCGACGATCCGCTTCTGCAGCGGCGGAACCGCCTCGGGGGGCAGTTCGACCCCCAGGTCGCCGCGCGCGACCATCGCGGCATCCGCAATCTCCAGGATTTCCTCCAGCCGCTGGACGCCCGCGGGCTTTTCGAATTTGACGAGCAGCGCGGCCTTCCCGCCGATCAGCCGCCGTGCCTCGGCGACATCCTCGGGGCGCTGGACGAACGACAGCGCGATCCAATCGACATGCTGTTCCAGCGCGAAGGTCAGGTCCTTGCGGTCCTTTTCGGTGAGCGCGGCGAGCGGGACCACGACGTCGGGAACGTTGACGCCTTTACGGTCCGAAATCTTGCCGCCGACCTCGACGACGGTCTCGATGCGATCCTTCGCCACGCTCTTCACCCGGAGCACCAGCTTGCCGTCGTCGACAAGCAGGCGCGTATCGGGTTCAAGTGCCGCGAACAGTTCGGGGTGCGGCAGATAGACGCGCGTCGCATCGCCCGGCGCCTTATCGGTATCGAGGACGAATTTGTTGCCCTTCGCCAGCTCTGCCGGCCCGTCCCTGAACGTCCCGACACGCAGCTTCGGTCCTTGCAGGTCGACGAGGATCGTCGTCGGACGTCCCGTCTCCTTCTCCAGCGCCCGGATCGCGGCGATCACCTTGGCATGCCCCGCATGGTCGCCATGGCTCATGTTCACCCGGAACGCATCGGCCCCGGCGCGATGCAGCGCGGCGATCATTTCGGGATTTGCGCTGGCGGGGCCGAGGGTCGCCAGGATGCGCACCTTGCGCTGCCGGGGAATAAAGCTCTGAACCACAAATGCTCCGATGGCTGGGGGACGCTAGGGCAATGCCGTCTTGATACGATCAAGGCAACAACCGTATAGCTATTCAACCTTCGAAGGAGCCAGCATGTCCTGCAGCGACGACTCGATCGCCCACCCCGACAATAGTCTCGATACGCTGGACGACGCGGTCGCCGCAGCGGCATTCCGCCGTCTCGTCCGGCTGCTCCAGCATCGCAGCGACGCCGCGAACATCGACCTGATGGGCCTTGCCGGATTCTGCCGCAACTGCCTGGGCGACTGGATCGCCGAGGCCGCGGACATGGACAAGGAGACCGGACGCGCGATCGTTCACGGCATGCCGACGGCCGAATGGAAAGCGCGACATCATGTTGCCGCGACACCCGAACAACTTGCGCGGATGGAAGAAAGCATGGCCAAGAATCCCTGACGCCGCTAGGTGGACCCCCGAGGCGATTCTCGCCACCAAAATCCAATCTTCAGCGGAGTCCAAAATGAGCGAAGCCACCGTGTCCGACGAACAACTGCGCCTTTTCATCGAGCGCATCGAGCGGCTGGAAGAAGAGAAAAAGGGCATCGCCGACGACATTCGCGACGTCTATCTGGAATCGAAGTCGCAGGGCTATGATCCCAAGATCATGCGCCAGATTGTGCGCCTGCGTAAAATGCCTGTCCACGACCGCAAGGAAATGGAAGCCATCCTCGACGTTTACAAATCGGCGCTCGGCATCGTCTGAGCCTAACCGATCAGCCCCCAGAACGGGAGAGTGACGATGTTCAGCACCACGACCAACACCATCGAGGGCCGCCCGGTCCGCGATTATCTGGGCATCGTCACCGGCGAGGTGATCGTCGGCGCAAACCTGTTCCGCGACCTGTTCGCGAGCATCACCGACATCGTCGGCGGCCGCTCGGGCAAATATGAAGATGTCCTCGCCCGCGCCCGCAAGGAAGCGATCCAGGAGATGGAAGCCGAAGCGACGCGCCTCGGCGGCAATGCGGTGATCGGCGTCGATCTCGACTATGAAGTGCTCGGCCAGAACGGCTCGATGCTGATGGTCTCCGCCAGCGGGACAGCCGTGGTTGTCTGATACCGCGCTTCGCGCTACGGGCGGCGCCAGATTTTTCCTTTGAGGAGATAGGCCGTGGCCGGCCATAGCAAATTCAAGAACATCATGCACCGCAAGGGTGCGCAGGACAAAAAGCGCAGCAGCCTCTTTTCGAAGCTCAGCCGCGAAATCACCGTCGCGGCGAAGATGGGCCTGCCCGATCCCGACGCCAATGCGCGCCTGCGCGCCGCGGTCAACGCCGCCAAGGCGCAGTCGATGCCGAAGGACAATATCCAGCGCGCGATCGACAAGGCCGCCGGTAACGATGGCGATAATTATGAGGAAATCCGCTACGAGGGCTATGGCCCGGGCGGCGTCTCGCTCATCGTCGAGGCACTGACCGACAACCGCAACCGTACCGCGACCAACGTCCGCACCGCGTTCAGCAAGAACGGCGGCAACCTCGGCACGTCGGGCAGCGTCAGCCACGGCTTCGACCGGCTCGGCATGATCAGCTATGGCGCGAGCGCGGGCGACGCCGACACGGTTTTCGAAGCCGCGCTCGACGCCGGCGCCGACGACGTCGAATCGTCCGAGGACGGCCATGAAATCTGGACCAGCGTCGACAGCCTGCATGAAGTCGCGAAGGCGCTCGAAGCGAAACTCGGCGAGGCCGAAGGCGTCAAGCTCGCGTGGCGTCCGACGCTCAAGAGCGAAGTCGCCGACGAGGCAATCGCGCAGACGCTGTTCAAGCTGATCGACACGCTCGACGACGACGACGACGTCCAGACCGTATGGGGCAATTATGAAATTCCCGACGCGGTGATGGAGAAACTGGGTTGAGCCAAATCCTCCCTGTCGCGAAGCGATGGGGAGGGGGACCGCTCGCGAAGCGAGTGGTGGAGGGACTGCGCCCTGGCCCCTCCGTCAGCGCTTCGCGCTGCCACCTCCCCATGCCTGCGGCACAGGAAGGATCATAAAGATGATCATCCTTGGCCTCGACCCCTCGCTCAGCTGCACCGGCTGGGGCGTCATTCGCGTCGAGGGCAGCCGGATCAGCCATATCGCCAACGGGCAGGTGAAGACCGACACAAAGGCTCCCCTGCCCGACCGGCTGGCACATCTCGATACGGCTCTCGCAGCGGTGATCGCCGATCATGCGCCCGCATGCGCAGCGGTCGAAGAGGTCTTCGTGAACGACAATCCGCAATCGACGCTGAAGCTCGCGCATGCCCGCGGCGTCGTGTTGCTTGGTTGCGCACGCGCGGGCCTGCCGGTCGGCGAATATGCCCCGCGACTCGTCAAGAAGGCAGTCGTCGGCACCGGCGGCGCGGCGAAGGAGCAGGTACAGGCGATGCTCCGCGTGCTACTGCCCGGCGCGAAGGTCACGGGCCCCGACGCGGCCGATGCGCTGGCGGTCGCGATCTGCCATGCCAACCATCGCCCGCTCTCGAGCGCCCTCCCCCGTTAAAAGCAACAGCTTGCGGCACGCGGTCTTCGCCCTATTAAGCGAGCGAACTTCGGGGGGAGTTGATTCATTGCGTGTTCTTTCGGTCATTCTTGCGTCCGCTGCTGCCTTTGCCGCCCAGCCGTCGACGGCACAGCTCAATCCCAATGCCGGCCCGGTCAGCGGCGAAGGCACGCTCAACGACAATGACGGCAATCGCGGCACCTGGAACCTGACCGGTAATCTCGCAAAAGGCGAATTCACCGGCACGATCAACATGACGCTCGGCGAGCGAGCGATGACCGTCGAGATGAAGAATGCCTTTCACGAAAACGGCAATTGCATCCTCAAGGGCGAAAACGGCCGCAATCGCTTCGAGTTGAGCGGCAAATGCAGCCCCACCGCCTTCGGGCCGGGCCGGATCAACGGCTATTTCGACCGGCATGGGACGTTCGATGGCTTCTTCGCCGGAACGCTGCGCTGGGGCAAGGCTGCGGCAAAGCCTGCCGCGAAGGGCGTGGTGCCGACCGCGAAACTGATGTGCGCCGTGCGCGAGCGCGTCGGCGGCAATGTCGCAGGCGACCCGCCCCGCTATGAGACGCGACCGTCGTCGATGGTATCGCTGACACTGTCGGGCGGAACCTATCGCACCCGCAACGCCACCGGTGCCTATACCGTCGCGGGCGACCGCATCCGCTTCACCAGCGGAGTTTACGCTGGCGCCGTCGGCGAACTGCGCCCCGACAACAGTGGCGCACCGGCGGTCTATTTCAATCTGGAGGAAAATCGCCGCGCCAACGGCACCCCGATCGTTGATCCGTGGACGACCGCCTGCGCTGTACAGAATTGACAGGAATTTCGCTTCCCTAGCGGGCCATGTTCCGCTTATGTACCGGGGATGATGCGCCGCCAGATCACCGCCCAAGCCAAGCCGCCCCGCTGCCCGGACCTTCGCCCATGATCGCGAAACTCACTGGACGGCTGGACAGCAGCGGCGCAGGCCATGCGGTGATCGACGTCGGCGGCGTTGGCTATCTGGTCGAGGCCTCGGCGCGCACGCTCGATGCGCTCGGCGCGGTCGACGGCGACGTGACCATCCACACCGAAATGCTCGTCGGCGAGGATTTTCTGCGCCTTCTGGGTTTCGCCAAGGCCGAGGAACGCGACTGGTTCCGCCTGCTCACCAGCGTTCAGGGCGTCGGCGCCAAGGTTGCGCTCGCGATCCTCTCTGCGCTCGAGATCGGCGACCTGCAACGCGCGCTCGCCGGCGGCGACAGCGCGATGATCGCGCGCGCCAACGGCGTCGGGCCGAAGCTGGCGCAGCGTATCACGCATGAGCTGAAGGACAAGGCGGGGGCGCTGGGTGGTATTGGGGGTTCGAATCCCTCCGTCTCCACCGCATCGGGCCCGCTCGGCGACGCTGTCACCGCTCTCACCGGGCTCGGCTTCAAACCCGGCGAAGCGAGCGCGGCGGTCGCTGCAGCGAGCGAGGAACTGGGCGCGGGTGCGAGCCTCGACGCGCTCGTTCGCGCGGCTCTGAAAAGGGCTGCCAAATGACCGACCGCACCCGCCACGCCTCGTGCCGCTGCGGCCAGATCCGCATCGCCTGCTCCGGCGATCCGATCCGCGTGTCGGTGTGCCATTGCCGCGAGTGCAAGGCGCGGAGCGGCAGTGCCTTTGCCGCGCAGGTGCGCTTCCCCGCCGATCACGTCCGCATCGAGGGCGAAGCGAACGCAAGGATGTGGCAATATACCGGCGACAGCGGCAACACCGCCGACTTTTTCTTTTGCGCCACGTGCGGCGCGGGCGTCTGGTACCGCGCGCGGCCCTATTACGACGCCTATGCGATCCCGCTCGGCAATTTCGCGCCCGGCCACGGCTTCGTCCCCGACTATTCGGTCTATGAGGAACGCAAGGAGCCTTGGGTTTCGATCAGCGGCGAGGCAACAGAGCATCATGACTGAGCCGGCCCTCACCACCCCCGTCCGCATCCCCGAGGATGCCGACGCCGCCCTGCGGCCCAAATCGCTCGCCGAGTTTGTCGGCCAGGCGGCGGCGCGCGAGAATCTGCGAATTTTCATCGAGGCGGCGAAGGCGCGGTCGGATGCGCTCGACCATGTGCTCTTCTATGGGCCGCCGGGGCTCGGCAAGACAACGTTGGCGCAGATCGTCGCCAAGGAACTCGGCGTAGGCTTCCGCTCGACCAGCGGCCCGGTGATCGCCAAGGCGGGCGACCTTGCGGCGCTGCTCACCAATCTGGAGGACGGCGACGTCCTGTTCATCGACGAGATCCACCGCCTGTCGCCCGCGGTCGAGGAAATCCTCTATCCCGCGATGGAGGACCGGGCGCTCGATATCATGATCGGCGAAGGCCCCTCGGCGCGGTCGGTGCGAATCGACCTGCCCAAATTCACTCTCGTCGGCGCAACGACGCGGCAGGGTCTGCTCACGACGCCGCTGCGCGACCGCTTCGGCATTCCGGTCCGGCTTAACTTCTATACCCATGCCGAACTCGAACAGGTGATCACGCGCGCCGCGCGGCTGCTCGCGCTGCCGATCGCGGCCGACGGTGGGCTGGAAATCGCGAAGCGCTGGCGCGGAACGCCGCGGATCGCGGGTCGTCTGCTACGCCGCGTGCGCGATTTCGCGACCGTTGCGGGGCACGAGATCGTCGATGCCAGGGCCGCCGACGCCGCGCTCAACCGGCTGGAGGTCGACGCGCTCGGCCTCGACGCGATGGACCGGCGTTATCTGACGATGATCGCGGACATCTATCGCGGCGGCCCGGTCGGGGTCGAGACGATGGCCGCCGGGCTCAGCGAACCGCGCGACACGATCGAGGATGTGATCGAGCCTTATCTGCTCCAGATCGGCCTGATCGCCCGCACCGCGCGCGGGCGGATGCTCAACGCGAGCGCATGGAAACATCTCGGGCTCCATCCGCCCGCAGGCTCGCAGGACGGGCTTTTCGACCAGGGTAAATAGCCCGGATTCCTGCGGCTTTCATTCCACCAACCGGCTTCAAGCTGCGACGAACCGTTGAAGAGGGCTTTGCGGCGAGTCGATGCGCCGCTATCGGTTAACCACATGGTCGACGTTCCTCCCCCCTTCATCCCCGGCGCGTTCGTCGGGGCCGCGCATCATTACCGGACGCGCGTTTATTTCGAGGACACCGATCTGTCCGGCATCGTCTACCACGCCAATTACCTCCGCTATATGGAGCGCGCGCGTTCCGACATGCTGCGCCTCGCCGGCATCGACCAGCGCGCCGCCATGGAAGCGGGAGAAGGTGCATGGGCGGTCACCGACCTCGCCATCAAATACCGCAGTCCCGCCAAGCTGGACGACGACCTGCTCGTCGTCAGCACCGTCGAGGCCGTGCGCGGCGCGAGCGTGATCATCTCGCAGCGCATCCTTCGCGGTCAGCATGAGTTAACAGTCGGGCGTGTTACCGCCGCCTTCCTGTCCCCCGAAGGCCGGCCGCGCCGCCAGCCCGCGGGCTGGGCCGACAGCTTCACCGCCATCATGAATGGAGAGACCAACCCTTGCTAGACAATATCAAGCTGGCCGCCGACGCGGCGACGCTGTCCCCGATCGCGCTGTTCATCCAGGCCGACATTATCGTCAAGGCGGTGATGATCGGGCTGTTGCTCGCGTCGATCTACGTCTGGGCGGTGATCATCACGCACGGCCGCAGCGTCGGCAAGCTGATGCGCGCGTCGGAAAGCTTCGAGCGCGATTTCTGGCGCGCCGACAATATCGACAAATTCTATGACAAGAACAGCGGTGAGGAACTGCCGAGCGCGAAGATTCTCGCCGCCGGGATCGGCGAATGGCGCCGCTCGACCAAGGGCCGGAACGTCGACCGCGAAGGCACGCGCGAACGCCTGGGGATCGCGATGAACAGCGCCGTCGCCGGCGAAGTCGACCGTTTGGCCGAGAAGATCGGCACGCTCGCCACCATCGGCGCGGTCGCGCCCTTCGTCGGCCTGTTCGGCACCGTCTGGGGCATCATGCGCAGCTTCACCGCAATCGCCGCGTCCAACAACAGCAGTCTCGCTGTCGTCGCTCCCGGCATCGCCGAGGCGCTGTTCGCGACCGCGATCGGCCTGTTCGCTGCCATTCCTGCCGTGATCGCCTACAATGCCTTTTCCCAGCGCCTGAACCGGCTCGAATCGCGGCTCGGCCGCTTCGCCGACGGGCTGCATGCGATGTTCAGCCGCGAACTGGAGGTCGAGGCCTGATGGCGATGACCGGGCCTTCGGGCGGTACGGGCCGACGGCGCGGACGCGCCAATCGGCGCGCGCCGATGGCGGAGATCAACGTCACTCCGCTCGTCGACGTGATGCTGGTGCTGCTGATCATCTTCATGATCACCGCGCCGCTGCTGGCTTCGGCCGTTCCGATCGACCTGCCCGAAAGCCGGGCAAAGCCGGTCGAGACCGAGGAGCAGGAGCCGGTGCAGCTGTCGATCAACGGCGACGACACCATCTATATCGGCGATGAGGTCGTGCCCGACACCGAGCTTCCCGCACGGCTCGATGCGATCGCGGGCGCGCAGAAGGACGGCGACAAGCCGCGCCAGATCATGCTGCGCGCCGACAAGGGGCTCGATTATGGCCGCGTGATGCGGATCATGGGCGAACTCAACCGCGCCGGTCTGACGCGCATCGCGCTCGTCACGACAGGATCGGAAAGCGCTGCACCGGCCGAAGCGGCGGTCACCGACGGTTCAGGCGCGGCGCAATAGGCACGCACGATGGCTGCACAAACGGCACCACGGGGGAACGAGAAGACCGGTATCGCGATTGCGGTGGCGCTGCACGTCGTCGTGATCGGATTGCTGTCGGTTCAATGGACCGCGGGCGACCGGCGCTTCGACAATCCGCCGATGGAAGTCGATCTGGTCGCCGAGACCGCTGCCCAATCGAGCGCGCCGGTCATCACCGAAACGCCGCCCGCCGCCCGGCTGGGCGACGAATATGCCGAGGATATCCCGGCCCCCGAACCGGTACCGACGCCTCCGGTGCCCGAACCGGTCGTTCGCCCGACCCCGGCGCCGGCACCAATGCAGGTCGCCCGGCCCGTTGCCACGCCCAAGGCGCCGCCGCCCGCAGCGCCAAAGGCCGCGCCGAAGGCAACGCCAAAGTCGACGACGCCTCCCCAAAAGGCGACGCGACCGACCGGCAGGCTCGACGGCATCGTCGATGGCCTCGCAAAGGGCCCCACCCGATCGACCCAGACCAAAGGCGCCCCGGCCGCAGCGACCTCCGCCGAGGTTCGGCGCTCGATCGACGTCAGCATCAAGGCGAAGGTCGGCCCGCGCTGGAACGGCTGCCGCGTGAGCGGCGTCGATGTCGATCAACTCAAGACCGTCGTCAAATTCCGCCTGACCCAGTCGGGTGCGCTCGCAGGGTTTACCAGCGTGACGACGACGGGTGAGAATGACAGCAACCGCTTTCAGATCCAGCGGCACCAGGAATGCGCGAAACGTGCGATCGAACTTGCCGCTCCTTTCGACCTGCCAGAGGAAAATTACAGCTTCTGGCAGAATTACACGCTCGATTTCATCAAAAGGTAGAGAGAGATGCTTCTGCGCCCCATCGCCCTTTCGCTCGTTCTAGCGCTGAGTGCCGCTTCGGCCTCCGCGCAGGTCAATCCTCCCGCCGTGCCCGCGCCGGCCGAACCGCGCGAGACGATCGAGGGCACCCTCTCGCAAGACCGCACCGTCATCGCGGTTCCCGCCTTCGCGACGCCCGCCGCGGTCAACGTTGCGGGCCTCAACACGAGCAGCCTCGGCAAGCAGATTTCCGAAGTGATCGCCGCCGATCTTGAACGCAGCGGACTTTATGCTCCGCTCGGTCCCGGCAGCGTCCGCGCGATCAGCATGGGCGAGGTGCGCGCGCCGCAATTCGCCGACTGGAAAGCCCGCAACGCCGAAAACGTCGTCCACGGCTTCGTGCAGGCGAGCGGCACGGGTGGACTCGTCGTCGGCTGCTATCTCTACGATACCGACCTCGGCAGCGAACTGGTGCGGCAAGGTTATGAAATTCAGCCCGGCGACTGGCGCCGCGCCGCGCATAAATGCGCCGACGCCATCTACTCGCGCCTGTCGGGGGAATCGCCTTTCTTCGACAGCCGCGTTGCCTACATCGCCGAGAGCGGCCCCAAGGGGAACCGCATCAAGCGGCTCGCGATCATGGACAGCGATGGCGGCAACCACCGCTTCATCACCAACGGCCAGGCGCTGGCGCTCAGCCCACGATTCTCCCCCGATTACAAGAAGATCGTCTACGTCAGCTATCTGAACGATCGCGTCCGCGTCTTTATCTACGACGTCAATACCGGTACGCAAAAGCTGGTCACCGAGAGCAAGAACGCGACCTTCGCGCCGCGCTGGTCGCCCGACGGCACGCAGATCCTCTACTCGATGGCGGTCGGCGGCAACACCGACATCTATCGCATCTCGGCCAACGGCGGCACGCCCGTGCGGTTGACCAGTGCGCCCGGGATCGATGTCGGCGGCAGTTTCTCACCCGATGGCAAGAAGATCGTGTTCGAAAGCGACCGGTCGGGCAGCCAGCAGATCTATACGATGAACATCGACGGATCGAACCAGCAGCGGATCAGCTTTGGCGGCGGACGCTATGCAACCCCTGAATGGTCACCGCGCGGCGACCTCATCGCCTTTACCAAGATGGGCGGCGGCGAGTTCCGCATCGGAGTGATGACTCCATCGGGCGGCGGTGTGCGCCTGCTGACCAACAGCTGGCAGGACGAGGCCCCGACCTGGTCGCCGAACGGTCGCGTGATCCAGTTCTTCCGCACCACGGCGGGCAAGGAAGGGAAATCAACGCTGTGGCAGGTCGATCTGACCGGCGTGAACCTGCGCCGACTGCCAACCCCGCAAGACGGGTCGGATCCGAGCTGGGGCCCGATTCTGCCCTGACCGTCACCGCGCGGAACCAAAGGAAATCCCACGGGGTTTGACTCTGCGCATTCAATGCAGGTTAATGCTCCGCGGTCACGACTGAAAAACGCAACAACAAGAGGACAGACAACATGACGATACGCAAAACAACCGCGATGATCGCGGCGATCACCATGCTTTCTGTGGGCGCCTGTGCAAAGAAGGCACCGGAAGTACTTCCGCCCGCTCCCGAAGGAACGGGCACCGATACCGGGTCGGATACGGGCGGCGTCGTCCCCGGATCGCAGCAAGACTTTATCGCAAATGTTTCATCGGACCGGATTTTCTTCGATTTCGATCAGTATAACGTCGACGCCCAGGATCAGGCGACCTTGCAGAGCCAGGCGCAGTGGCTCGCGCGCAACCCCGCTGTCCGCGTCACGCTGGAAGGCCACGCCGACGAGCGCGGCACACGCGACTATAATATCGCGCTCGGCGAGCGCCGCGCCAACGCCGCGAAAAATTATCTCGCGACGCTCGGCATCGACCCGTCGCGCATCAATGTGATCAGCTATGGCAAGGAACGCCCGGCGGCGGTGGGCTCGAACGAGGAAGCGTGGGCGCAGAACCGCCGCGCGGTGACCGTCGTTATCGGGAACTGATCCACAGCCAGATCGGCACAGCGGCCCACGCCGCGATGCAGGCGAACAATCCGAAGGGGACCGGCCGCTCGGCGAGAGGCTGGTCCCTTTTTCGTTGGGTCGCGAGCGCCCAAAGAATACCGCCAAGGCTGGCAAGCACCAGCATCAGCGGCAGGGCTTGCCAGCCGATCCACGCGCCGATCGCCGCGACAAGCTTCGGATCGCCACCGCCCATTCCGTCCTTAAGCCGGACCTTTCGATAAAAGGCAGCGAGGGCCGCAAGCGTCAGACCGCAGATCACCGCGCCAACCCAGCGGTCGAGCAGCGACGTCGCAAGCATCGGTCCGGCGATCACCAGTCCGGTCACACCCAACATCGCATTCAGGCCATCGGGCAGCCAGAAATGGCGCGCGTCGAGCAGCGCCAGCGGCAACAGCATCCAGCCGAACAGCGCCCAGAGCCAGCCCGCCGTCCCCGGCATCAAGGTCAGGGCGACCATACCGATCAGGCCGGCCCCCAGTTCGACGCGCCAGTGAAAGGGATCGATCGATCGATTGCATTGCCGGCAGCGCCCGCGCGAGGCGAGAGCCGAAAGCAGCGGCACCAGATCGGCGGCGCCGAGTTGTCCCCCGCAGCCGTCGCATTGCGAACGTCCGAGAACCGATCGTCCGGCGGGCCAGCGCAGAACGAGCGTCGCTATGAAGCTGCCGAGGATGAGGCCGACAACCCCCGCGAGCAGAACGCCCACCCCGGCCGGCAAGGCGTCGAGAGCGGGCACGTCAGAACCGGCCTGTCGTCGTCAGCACATATCCGTTCGATCCGGGCTTGAACCCGAGCACCGCGAGCGCCGCGGCCATCGCCGGATCGCGATCGACATTGATCGCGAACTGCGCCCGATAGGCGCCCTTGCCGTCGAACGACAAGGTCAGCCGCTCCATGCCCGACTGGCTCGCAAGCGCCGCCTGCGCCCGCCCGTTGGCGCAGGTCAGCGGCCCCGACAGCCCGCGCGACAGGTCGAGGCCGGCGATCGGCGCGTTCACCATCAGTTGCAGCCGCCCCGACGCCGCGACGCATTTGCCGGCGCCGTCGAAGCGCAGCGACGCGCCTTCGAACCGGATCGTGTCGACCGGCACGATACCGAGCCCGCCCGAAAGCGAGGTCAGACCATTGACGTCGGACATGCCGCGCGGGTCGCTGCCGTGCAGCCGACCGGACAGCGCACCGAGGAGCTCGTCGGTGCGCGCGAAGCTCAATTCGGTGTCGCCGCCGAGCAGGGCGAGCGGCGACAGGCTTGCCCGCACCGTGCCGAGCGGCAGCGCGCCGAGTCGTGCATCGACCAGCGTTCCCGACCACACCGACCCGCGAATCTCGCGCGCGGCGATACCGGCATCGCCCGCTCCCGCGAGCGATAGCGCGAGCCGCATCGGAAAGGTCGCGATGACCAGGACCACCGCGAGCAACGCGGCAACGATCGTCCAGCGCCGCCGCGAGCTCATTGGCCGGCCTTTCTGAGTTCGGCGGTCATACCTACGGTGCCGTCGGCGGCGGGCGTGATGGTGAGTTGATCGACGACGAACCCCTGCCCTTCGAGCCCCGCGAGCCAATCGGTCAGAACCGGCGCCTTGGCGGTCGCGATGGCGACGGTTGCCTGCCGGTCACCCCGCGCCTCGTTGCGGTCGAGCGTCAGGCCGATCTCCCCCGCCGATTGCGCAAGATACTGGTCGATCCGGATTGCGTCGACCGCCGCCGCGACCGATTTCGCCGGCCGCCGGGCAAGCAGCGCCACTTTCGCCGCAACCCGGCCCTCGCGCTCGATGGCCGCACGGTGACGGGTCTCCAGATCGAAGAAGGCGGCGATCGCCGGACGGCCGAGCGCCCACCCAAGCACCGCGAGCGCAAGTACGCCTGCAACGCCGACAAGCCAGCGCTCGCGCATCGACAGCCCGCTCCACCAGCTTTTCACCGCATCCCTCATGGCACCGCCCGGATCGTTACACTGGCCATCTGCTGGCCGTCGGGGCCCGCCATCGGCTGCGCGGTGATGCGATAGCCATGCGCCTGGAGCGCGAGCAGCACCTTGTTGATGTCATCGACGCGCGGCGCCGCCAGCGTCGTCGTCAGCGTGCCATCGGTGCGATGCGACAGCGTTTTCAGCGACACGCCGGGCGTATCGCGCAGCGCATTGTAAAGCGCCGACGCCGGAACCGAAAAGGCGAGCGGCCCGCCCCCCGCGGCGGCGAGCCGCCGGTCGAGTTCGGCCTCCGCCGCTTCGGCATCCGATGCCGTCACGCCCGCCTTTTTGGCCGTCTCGACAGCGGCCTCGTCGGCGCGGCCGGTATCGGCGGTGAGCCGGATCGCATGAAGGATCGGGATCAGCAGGCTGACGACGACAAGCGCTATCAGCAGTCGTTTTGCGAGGCGCAGCAGCGCAGGATCGATCGCCCAGCTCCGCTTGGGTTTCCACGCTCCGCTGAGCAGATCGATCGGCGGCGCGGCGAGCGAAAGCAAGAGAGCCTCGCGCATCCGCTCGGGATCGAGCGGCGCCATCACCCGATCGCCCGCGATGAGCGGGTCGAGTTCGGGATCGGACAGAAAGGCGCGGTCGTCCGTGCGAACAATCGCTTCGCTTCCGACATCGGCCACCCACAGCGTATCGGGCTCGGGCGGCGGAACCGTCGCGGCGGATGGCATCAGCGCGGCCGGCGACAGGCCCTGCGCCGTCAGCCATTCGGTCCATGCGGTCATGGCGGCGTGCGTGGTCACCGCAATGGGCACCACCTGTCCTGCTTCGGCGGGTTGCCCCGCCACGACGTGCAGCGCCGGCACCTCGCCCAGACTGTCGCGCAGCGCGTCGAGACGCGCAGCCGCAGCGGCCTGCGCGGGCGCTGCATCGGGATAATGATACCAGCGCACCGGCACATCGGCCGCCGGCGCGAGCGCGATCAGCCGGTCGTCGTCGGCGTCGTCCTGCGGTCGTTCCCAAGCGTCGACCCAGCCATCGTCCTGCCCCGAATCGACGATCACGCCGTCGTCGACGCGCAGCCAGGCGGGACGAACCGCATCTTCACCCTCGAGCGCCGCCACCGAGGGAAGCCAGAGAATCAGGGTTCGCGTCACGTCAGTCGCTCTCGCTCCAATTGCGGCGGACGATAACAGGCGGCGCCAGCCCGGCAGAGACCGCGCCGCCATTGGCATCGATAAGCGACCTTGCCGTCAAAACCCCGTCCCCCATCGTCACATGCGTCGTCAACGTCAGCCAGCGGCTGTTAACCCCCGCCTGCTCTGCGACATCCTGCGGCGGTTTGCGCCCTTCGAACACACGCCCCTCCCAGAATCGGACGCGGCTGCCATCGCCGCCGGCGGGGCGCGCCGCCAGCGCGGCGCGCGCGTCGGCGATGGTCAATGTGCCGGGCATCAGCATCGCGATCAGTGGCGCCTGTTCGGACGTGAGCGTGTTGACGTTGATCTTCACGGGCTCGGCGACGGGCAACACGCAAATCCACGGTTTGAGCCGCGCGTAGATTTTGGGCGTCACACCGCGCACCGCACGCAGTTCGCTGACGTCGGCCATCTTGCGGTTCGCGGGCAAGTAGCTCGTCTGCATGCCGCGATAGACATTGTCCTCGGCGCCGAGCGGCCCGTCATTACTGTCGCTGTCGATCCAGTCGGCGGTCGCGCCCGCGATCTGCCGCGCCTCGCCCTCGTCGATCCCGACCAGCTTCATCAACGCGGCGAATTGCGCGACCGCGCCCGCGCGCTGGCTGAACTTGCCCGGCGTCACTTCGGCGGTGAGGCTGTTGAGATTGAAGCAATTATTCGCATCAGTGAGCCGCGCCGTCCCCTCCCCCCCGGGAAGCGGCAGGGTGAAATCGCGCCCCAGCCAGCCGCCATCGAGCGTCAGCCGCGCCGGATCGCGCGACACGAGAGTGGCGACGCGGCGCAGCGCGATCTGCTCGGCGGCCAAGGCATAGGCCCGCCCCTGGTCGACCGTCGCCGCGCTACCGGCGATCCGCGTCGCGAGCATCAGCCGGTCGAGTGCGGTCGCCGCGATCACCGCCATCACCGCGACGAGCAGCAACACCGCGAGCAAGGCCGCGCCGCGTTCTTCGGGATTGCGCGCGTTCATGGTACTGGGACCTGCGGAACCGGCGGCGGCACCGCCGGGGCGGTCAGAAACGCCATGGTGAGCGGCGCCCGACCGCCGCGGGTCAGCCGCACCTCAACCGCGCGCGGCAAGCGGTCGCCGGGGTCGCTCGTCCAGCTTTCGGACCAATTACCCTGCTCGTCGCGATAGCGGACGACGGCGGCAGATACCTCGCCGACGAGCCGGTCACCATCAGAGAGCGCGGTGCCATCGAGCATCGGCTGCGTCGCGCGGCGCCATTCGCCGCCGGTCAGCGCGTAGCCGACGCGCTCGCCGTCGGGACGCGCGCTGCCATCCTCGGCTCCCGCGCCGGCATGGACGAACGCAAAGCCGGTCGAAGAACCGATGAACGCCGGAACGGTTTCTCCCGAAACGCCCCGCGTCGGGCGCTGCACCACCTGGGCAAGATCGTTTGCCATCACCGCACGGACGCGGTTGATTCCGCTCATGCCTTTCAGGCGCTGTTGCACGGCATCCTGCGTGTCGACGCTGCTGCGGAGCAACCCGACGCCGATCGCCGCGATCATCGCGAAGATCGACAGCGCGACGAGCATTTCGACAAGGGTGAAGCCGCGCTCGTCTCTCATCGCGACGGCCGGATAATCGTGAGCGCAGCCTGCCCGTTCCCGCTCTCGGGCCGGACGATCAGATCGATGCGGAGCAGGCCGTCGTCGGCGGTCTTCGCGACGCGCTGTTCGATCCGCCAGTTGCGTCCGGCGTTGGCGACGCTGCTCGCGCTGTTGCCGATCGTCGGCGGCGACGGGTCGGTCCACAGCTCGACCGCGCGGTTCTGCGCGACGATCCCCGCCATCGTGCTTTCGTCGAGATCGCCCGCGGTGCGCACCGCATAGGCATCGAGGCGCACCAGCGTCAGCGCCGCGATGCTGATGATGCTCAGCGCCACCAGCATTTCCAGCAGGGTGAAGCCCACTTCGCCGGATGGCGAACGACGAGCGACATCGTCACTCGCCACGACTAACCTCCCCCGTCGCCGAGACGCGCACGATCTCGCGCGCATCGCCGCCCGTCAGCACCAAGGCTTGCGGCGTCGGGCTGGTGCCGATGCGGTCGAAGAGGATGCGCGCCGCGCCCTGCCCGTCGCCCGCGACGAAGCGGACGTCGGACGGCCAGCTGCGCTGCTCGAAGGCGCGGCCCGGCAGCGGCTGCCATGCGCCCTCGACGCGGCGTTCGAAACCATAGCCCGAGGGCGCGAAATTGACCGAGACGCTGCGCCCTTCGATCACCGCGACATCGCGTGCCGCCGCTAGCCGCGCCGCAAGCCGGTCGGCTTCGCTTCGCACCGTGCGTTCCTCGCCGGGAATGGTCAGCACGACGGCGGTCGCCGCGAGCGCCATGATCGCGATCACGACCATCAGCTCGACCAGCGTGAAGCCGCGTTCGCCGGAGGGACGCTCAACCTTCTCCGTGAATGTCGGCATTGTCGTCGGTTCCGCCCGGTGCGCCGTCGGCGCCGAGCGACCAGACGTCAAAGGCTTTTCCGTTCTGGCCCGGCGCTTGATAATTGTAGGGACGGCCCCACGGATCGCTCGGCAACTTCTTGATATAGCCGCCGCGGCGATAGCGCTCGGGCTGTGCGAGTGCAGGCGGCGCGGTGACGAGCGCGTTGAGCCCGTCGGTGGTCGCGGGATATGCCAGATTGTCGAGACGATATTGCTCGAGCGCGCTTTCGAGCGTCGCGATATCGGTCTTCGCCTTGGTCACCATGGCCTTGTCCTGGCTGGGCAGCACGTTGATCATCACCACCGTCGCAAGCAGGCCGATGATGAAGATCACGACCATCAGTTCGGTCAGCGTAAAGCCGCGCTCGTCGCGCTGGCGCCGGTTGGCAGGCCGGGACGGATCGAGCAAAAGGCGGACGAAAAGCTGCATCAGCGACATGATATTATAGACCTGCAAGGTTCTGCAACTGAAGGATCGGAAGCAGGATGGAAAGGATGATGAGCGCGACGCACGACCCCATAACGACAATTATGACAGGTTCGAGAAGGGCCATCGACGCGGCGGTAAAGCGGTCGAACTCGCGTTCGAGATAGTCGGCGGCGCGTTCGAGCATCTGCTCGAGCCGCCCCGCGCTTTCGCCGCTTGCCGTCATGTAAACCAGCAGCGGGGGGAAAACGCCCGCATCGCGGAGCGCCGCCGAAAGGCTACCGCCCGCGCGCACCTGATCGACGATGCCCGCGGTCGCGGTCGCCAGCGCCGCATTGCGGATCGTCGGCACGGTGAGCCGCAGCCCCTCGACCAGCGGCAGGCGGCTCGACACCATCGTCGAGAGCGTGCGGGCGAAGCGCGCGGCATAAAGGTCGCGGAGCAGCCGGCCGATCAGCGGCAGACGGAGCAGCCGCGCATCGATCGCCGCCTTGAACACGGGACGGTGCATCGCACGAACCCAACCGAAAACGGCACCGGCGATCAGCAGCAGCGCGAGCCACCACCAGTTCGCGGCGAAGCTGGAAATCGCGATCACCGCGCGGGTCAGGAACGGCAATTGCTGCCCGACATCGTCGAACTGCTCGACGACGCGCGGGACGACGAAGATCATCAGCGCCGCGACGACCCCGACTGCGACGAAAGCAAGCACGACGGGGTAAGCGAGCGCCGCGATCAGCTTGCCGCGCACCTCGGCCTGGCGTTCGAGCAGGTCGGCAAGACGCGCGAGGATCGTCGTCAGGCTGCCCGTCGTCTCCCCCGCCGCAACCATCGCGCGATAGAGCGGCGGAAAGCTGCCCGGCTGGCGCGCCATCGCATCGGCGAGGCGCAGCCCTTCGAGCAGCCCCGCGTGAACGTCGCCGATCACCGCGCGCGCGCTTTCGGCCTCGCTCTGGCGCGTCAGCGTGCGCAGCGCCTCTTCGAGCGGCGCGACCTCGACGAGCGTCGCGAGCTGGCGCGTGAAGAGCGCGAGCTCCTTGTGGCCAAGCTTGTCCTTGCGGAAAGCGAGCAGCGAGCGGCCCGCGGGCTTCGCCCCCGCCTCCTCGACCGCGACGATATGGAATTTGCGCGCGATCAAGCCGGCGCGCGCGGCATCGTCGTTCGCGGCGGTCAGCCGCCCCTTGCGCTCGCGGCCCTGCGGATCGATCGCCACATAGCGATAGTCAGGCATCAACATCCTCGCGCCGCGCGATGCGGATTGCTTCCTCGGGTGTCGTCAGCCCCTTCCCGACCATTGCGCGTGCCGCGCTGGCGAGCGTTGGTGCTTTCAGGAACGCATGCTTCGCGATCATCGCCTCGTCGCCGCCGGCGTAGATGTAGCGGCGCACGGTCTCGTCGATCTTGATCGCCTCGAACACACCGATGCGGCCCTTGTAACCGGTCTGGCCGCACTGGTCGCAGCCCTTCGGCCGCCAGACGACGGTACCGATGTCGAGACCGAGGACGGCGGCGATGCTATTGTCGGCTTGCACCGGCTCGCGACACTGCTCGCAGAGCTTGCGGACAAGCCGCTGCGCGAGCACCGCGCGCAGCGTAGAGGCGAGCAGGAAAGGCTCGACCTTCAGATCCTTGAGGCGCGTGATCGCGCCGACGGCGTCGTTGGTGTGGACGGTCGAGAGCACGAGGTGGCCGGTAAGCGACGCCTGCACCGCAATATCCGCGGTCTCGCGGTCACGGATTTCGCCGACCATGACGACATCGGGATCCTGACGCAGGATCGCGCGAAGGCCCGCCGCGAAGTCGAGCCCGACCTTGGCATTGACCTGCGTCTGGCCGATGCCGTCGCCGGGATATTCGACCGGATCCTCGACGGTCAGGATGTTGCGCTGACCGTCATTCAATTGCTTGAGCGCCGCATAGAGTGTCGTCGTCTTGCCCGACCCCGTCGGGCCGGTGACGAGAATGATGCCGTTGGGCTCGGCAAGCGCTTCGCGCAAAATCCGGTCGGCCTCGCCCGACAGACCGAGGACGTCGAAATCGATTCCGGCGGTGTCCTTATCGAGGATGCGCATCACGACGCGCTCGCCGGCGCGGCTGGGCAGCGTCGAAACGCGGACGTCGACCGCCTTGCCCGCTAGCGTCAGCGCGATGCGGCCATCCTGCGGCACGCGGCGCTCTGCGATGTCGAGCCGCGCCATGACCTTGATACGGCTCACGACGACGGGCGCGACGTGCGGCGGCATGCGGAGATGCTCGCGCAGCACGCCGTCGGTCCGCATGCGGACCACCAGACCGCTTTCATAGGGTTCGATATGGATATCGCTGACGCCCTGTCGTACCGCCTCTGCAATGATCGCATTGATCAGCCGGATCGCCGGCGCATCGTCGGCGCTGTCGAGCAGATCCTCGGCGCTCGGAATGCCGACTTCGAGGTCGCTGCCGCCGACCGAACCCGCCATCGCCGCCGCCGAGGCATCGACGGCATAATGGTCGGAAAGCAGCCGGTCGAAGTCGGCCGGACTCGCGGTCGCGACGCGGATCGGCGCGGCGAGATAACGCTTCACCTCGATCAGCACGGCGGGATCGCTGCCCTCGCGCAGCGTCGCGAGCCAGCGCCCGCCCTCGTCCTGTGCGATGACGACGCCATGCGCGCGCGCAAAGCCATAGGGAATGTCGACCGGTGCCGGGGACAGCGCGGCCGCTCCGGCATCGGTCACCGATTGTCTCCGGTCGGGGGAGCAGGCGCCTGCGAGAGCGAAGGCGGGACATCGGCGGGAGCGACGGTGCCGCCCTGCCCGCGTAGCGCGGGCAGATCGACCGGACCGACGGTCACATCATTCGCGGTGGGCGCTGCGGGAATCGGCGGCGTCGTTCCCATATAATCGCGCACGAGCGTATCGATCGCCGGCTCTTCATCCGGGTTCCGTTGCAATTGGAAATCGCGGATATAACCATAGCGACGTGCGGTCAGCGCCGCATTATCCTCGCGGTTGCGGAGGATCGTCGGGCGAATGAAAACCATCAGGTTCGTCTTCGACCGGCTGCGACTACGCGACTTGAACAGTTCGCCGATCAGCGGAATGTCGCTGAGCAGCGGGATGCGCTCGATCGTCTTGCGCTCGTCATCGTTGAGCAGGCCCCCGATCGCGAGGATCTCGCCATCATCGACGGTCAGCACCGTCTCGAACGATCGTTTGTTGAGGATGAGGTCGCTGTTGCGCGACGACACCGGGCCGGCGACGCTCGACACTTCCTGGCGAAGGAAGAGCTTGACCTCGCCCGCCCCATTGACCTGCGGCGTGACCTCCAGCTTGATGCCGACTTCCTCGCGCTGGACGGTGCGGAAGGCATTGTCGAAATTATCGCTGAGCGCCTCGCCCGTCGTGATCGGCACTTCCTGCCCGACGAGGAATTTCGCGGCCTGATTGTCGAGCGTGACGATATGCGGCGTTGCGAGCAGGTTCGACGTCGTGTCCGATTTGACCGCATTGATGATCGCACCGAAGATCGTGTTCTTGCCGATATCGCCGGCGAAGCCTGCGAAGCCGCCGGTGGCCGAGAGCAGCGAGGCCGCAGCCGCCTCCTGCAGGCTGTTGCCGAGCGCACTGTTCGTCTGGGTGACCGTGGTGTTGCCGTTGACCGTCGTCGTTTCTTGCGACAGCCGGTTCGCCGCATAGGCGCCGCCAAGCGTGAAGATATTCGGCTGGGCGTTGCTGTAATTGGTCGCGACGAACGGGATATTCTTCCCGCCGAGCAGGAACTGGACGCCGAGCCGCTTGGCCGCATCGTCACCGATCTCGACCACGATTGCCTCGACGAGCACCTGTTCGCGGCGGCTGTCGAGCTGGCGGATCAACTCGCCGAGCATGCGCTGCACGTCGCTGTTCGCCGCGACGATGATCGCATTGGCGCCTTCATAGCGGGTGACGATCGCCGGGCCGCGCGTCGCGATGCTGCCGCCCGAGCCGCTGACCGAGGTTGGCGTGGTCGTGGCGGGTGCCGCACCCGGCGCGGGCGTGCTGCCGCCGGTAGTTGATGTCGAAGAAGAGGCCGGCGGCAACCCCGCCTTCTGCGCCGGATCGCTGCCGCCGCCGACGAGCTGCTGAAGGGTCGGCAGCAAGGTTTCGGCATTGGCATGTTCGAGCCAATAGACGCGCAATTCGGTGCCGCCCGCTGCTTTCTGGTCGAGGTCGTTCGCCATCGAGACGAAGCGCGCGACAAGCGCCTGATCGCCGCGCAGCGCGATCGCGTTGCTGCTGTCGATCGGCACGATCGCGATGGGCGCCCGCGCGCCCTCGCCCGCCGCCGGAACAAGCGCGGTGAGCGCGGCCGCGATCTCGCGCGCGCCGGCATTCTTCAGCGTCACGATCTGGCTCGACGAGCTGTCGCGGTCGATACTCGCCGCAAGCGCGCGGATCCGGCGGATATTGTCGGCGAAGTCGGCGACGACCAGACTGTTGGCGTTGCGGTTCGCGGTCAGCGAGCCCTGCGCGCTGACGAGCGGACGCAGCGTTTCGACGGCCGCAACAGCGTCGATATGCTTCAGGCGGATGATCTCGGTGACGAACTGGTTCTGCGCCGCGCGGTCGCTGCCAATGCGGCCGGGCTGCGACGCGGCGCCGTCGATCGGCTGGATGCGATAGGCCCCGTTCGGTCCCGGCACCGCCACGAGCCCGTTCGAGCGCAAGGTCGACAGGAAAATCTCGAAATATTCGCTGCGCGACAACGGGCGGTCGGTGACGACCGACACCTTGCCGTTGACGCGCCCGTCGATGACGAAGGTGCGCCCGGTAATCCGCGCCGCGTCCTGGATGAAGGCGCGGATGTCGGCGTCGCGGACGTTCAGCGTATATTGGGCGAAGGCCGGCCCCGGCGAAGCGGAAACGAGCGCGGCAGCGAGCATCAGGGACAGTTTGAGACGCATAAACCCTATTTCGTCAGAAAGATGGCGACAGGAACGACGCTGGCGCCGCGCTCGACCTCGAGCGAGATACGCGCGCCCGGCGTCAGCTGGTTGGCGAAACTGGCGGCGTCGGCGGCCGAGCCGATCGGACGACCGCCCACCGAGCGGATGACGTCGCCCGGCTTGAGCCCCGCGGCACGAAACACGGCGCCGTCGCCTTGCGGCTGGACGACGAGGCCCGTGACCTTGCCATTCTCGGCGCGCGGCGCGAAGCCGATGCCGGCCTTGATCGCGGCGGGCGACAGTTCGCCGGACGCGGACGTCGCGGCAGCACCGGGCTCTGGCGTCGGCGCGGGCAGCGGCGATGCGGGGACGGCGACGGGCGCCTCGCCGCTCTGGTCGAGAAACAGGCTTTCGCGCGTGCTGCCGCGATCGAGCAGCACATGATCGAACGCGACTCCGACGAGCTTCAGCCCCGGCGCGATCTCGTCGCCGACGGCATAGCTGTTCTGCACGCCGTCCTCGCCGGCAATGATCGCCGAGCCACCGCCCGTCGCCTCGTTGATATTGACCCCGAACAGCGTCAGTCCCGCCGAGGTGACGGTTGCCGCCGCCGGGCCCTGTGCAGCGCCGCGAAAAAAGGGATCGATACTGGTGAAGAGGGCGCGCCGCTCGGCCGGCGAAGCGATCACCGCCGTCTGCGGCTGCCAAGCGCCGAGCGGCGAGAGCGGCGTGACCAACGTCCAGAACAGGCGGACGCATTGCCAGATCAGCAAGGCGCCGAGCAGGCCGACGAGGAGCAGCGGCGCAAGGTCGCGCGGCGACCTTTTGCCCACGCGCACCCATGCGGGCAGCGCGCGCGGCAGCCGAATGGCCGATCCCGACATCAGCGTTGCCATGAAATCCTACCTGTCCCCCAGACCGAAAAGCGTCTCGCGAATCGCCTAGGGGCGATCGGTGACAATCAGCTGACGAAGAGATTACAGTTTTTTGACAGAGGGGCGAGTCCGGCGGCCACCGGCCGGTCGCAGACTCCACCCCGGTGCAGACCGGGATGGAGCGCAAGGGACATTTAGGGTCAGGGCACTAAAATTTCACCGACCCGCTGAGCGAGAAGGTCGTGCCGGGCTTGTACAGATTATAGTAGATGCTGTTGTCACCGCTCTGCTGCATTTCCTTGTATTTGGTGCCCAGCAGGTTGCGGGCCTCGAACTTCAGCTCGAATTCCTTGCTGGCGAGCATGATGCCCTGCCGCGCGACGAAATCGATCTGGAAGCCGGGGCGTTCGAAGATGTCGGGCTGGCCCGACGGACCGCGCCGCGTGACGCGATCCGACGCGTAGGAAATCAGGATCGTCTGCTGCGACAGCCTTTCGGTGTCTTCCAGACCGAACTCGACGTTCGCCAGATGATCCGATTGTCCCGTCAGGGGCGCGCCATCGCGGAAGAACTGGCTTGCCAGCGTCGCGCCGGTGAAGGGAAAAGCGCGGACCGGATCGTCGGCGCCGACCTTCAGCTTCGACTGCGACCAGGTGTAATTGCCGATGAACACGCCGCGCCGATTGGCGAAGAAATCGCCCCAGCCGCTGAGGTCGAAGAATTTCTGAACCTCGAACTCCACGCCGTACAGCGTCGCCTCGGGCGCATTGGCGAAACGCGTCGTGACGTTGTTGCCGTCGAAACTGGCATAGGTTTCGATCGGATTCTTGATCTTCTTCCAGAAGCCGCCGATCGACACGCGCTGTTCGGGCGCGAAATACCATTCGAAGCGGCCTTCCGCGTTGTAAAGCTGGCTGTCGACCAGCTGCGGATTGCCCTGGAACGTCCGGTTGGTGTCGGGGTCATAATAGGTCTGGAACACCAGTTCGCGGAACTGCGGGCGCGCGATCGTCTTCGACGCGCTGAGACGCACCTGCATCTGCGGCTGGATCTCGTATGTCAGCGTCGCGGCGGGCAGGAAATAATCGCGGCTGAGGTTGGTCGCCGGCGGCAGCGACGGGCTGACGTCATAGACCTGAACCGGCGACACCCGCTCGACCGCGGTTTCATATCGGACGCCGAGATTGACGTTGAGTTGGTCGAGCAGATCGGCCTGGAGCTGGAAATAAGCCGCATGATCGCGCAGGATCGCGCGGAAGGTCGGGTTCGACCCCGTGCTGTCGACCAGGCTGATGCCGGTCGGGCTGGGGTTCGCGGGGCAATTGGGGTTGACCGGTGGATCGAGCGGCGGGAAGCAGATGACCGTTTGCGAGAGCAACAAATCGGGGCGAAGCAGCGAAACCCCGAGCGGAATATTGTTGTTGCCCTGGAACAGAAAATCGCGGCGCTCGGTCACACGGTTGGTGTCGCTATAGGCATACCCATAAACCGCCTTCACGCGCGGCGTGATCTCATAGGTAAAGTCGATCCCCGCCGAATAGAGATTCTCGTTGAGGTCGGAGAAAGCGATCGTCGCACTGCCCGGGCGTTGCCCCGTGTTCAGCGTATTCGTGAAGAACTGGCCATAAGGGTCGGTCGGGCTGTTTGAGCGGCTGTAGAGGAAGCTCAGCTCGAACGGCGCCTCGCGCTGCGAATTGGCATAGCTTGCGCGGACGTCGATATCGAAGTCGTCGTAAGGCTTGAACTCACCGACGAGCTGCGTGTTGATCAACTGCCGGGCGTACCATGCGGTGTCCTGATACTGGAAGCTGACACCGGGGTTGGCGTCTGCCGTGTCGGGCCGGTCTTCGGCACCGAGGCGGGCCTGTTTGATCGTGTCGCGGATATAGAGATTGGTCCAGCGGATCTTGTTCTCGCCGAATTCGGCGCTGAGGCCGAGCAGCGCGTTCGCGACGATGCGATTGTCGGTGATGACGCGGCGGACGTTGGTGTTGAGCGACGACAGGTCGAGCGCGTTCGCGGTCTGCTGCGTGACGTCGCGGCTGCGCCACTTGTTCGTATAGCCGGCAGTCGCGACCAGGCCGAGTTCCACCCCGCCGAGATCCCACGCCTTGCCACCTGTAATATTCGCGCCCCAGTTGACCGGCATATTGTCGTTGCGCTGGAGCAGGGCGTTGCGCGCGGTGACGAACTGGCCGGCGATCGCCTGCTGGTTGACGCCCGGATCGTTGATCCTGAGCCCCGAGGCGCGCCATGCGGCATAGGCGGGCGGCAGATTGCGGCCACCGTCGCCGAAGCCGGTCCAGTCGCTGCCGGTACCGTAATAGGTGTAGCCGAGTTGGCCAGTCGTTTCCGAATTGCCGCCGATCTGGCCGCCGACTTGCAGGAAGGGCTCGCGCGGAACCGCCTTCGTCGTCAGATTGATCACGCCGCCGCCGAATTCGCCGGGGAAGTTCGCCGAATAGCTTTTCTGGACGAGCGACGAGGCGATGATGCTCGACGGAAAGATGTCGAGCGGCACGACACGCTTCAGCGGCTCGGGGCTGGGCAGCGGAGAGCCATTCAGCAGCGCGAGCGAATAGCGGTCGCCAAGACCGCGGACATAGACGAAGCCATTGCCGACGACGCTGAGGCCGGTGACGCGGCCGAGCGCGCCGGCGATATTGCCCTCGCCCGTGCGCGCGATGTCGGCGGCGCCGAGAACCGAGACGACCTGCGGCGCGGTGCGTTCGATGTTGGCGTTGCGGCGGCCGGTGACCACGATGTCGGCGCCGGGGATCGACACCTCCGTCTCGTCAGCCGCGGGCTCGGCGCCCGTCGTATCGGCCGCGTCGGCAAGCGGCGGCGCGGTCGTTTCCGCCGCGGCGTCCGACGGAGCAGCCGACTGCGCCATCGCCGCAGCGGGGGCGACAAGCGCCGTGGAAATCAACAACATGCTGACGAGCCGGAGCGGCTTGGTCATGGCGGTCACCCCTTAGGTTCCTGAAAACCTTGAAATCTGTGAGATATGCGAGAGGGAGCGGCGAACGCCGCCCCCTCCCATCGAAGCAAAAGGCCTCAGGTGGTCGGCAGCGAGGTGCGGAGACCCGAGTTGCCGGTGCCGAAGTCCGCCGTAGCGCTGTTACAGGTCCAGCCTTGGAACCAGGTGTCGTTGGCATCCTTCACCGCGCCGATATAGGTCGGCTTGTCGAAGAAGCCGGCGCGGGTCAGTTCGATACCGTTGAACGTCTGGCCGTTCAGCGTCGAAACGTCGAACGGCGTCACCGCGGATTCGGTCGCGCCGTTGATGTAGAGGCTGGTCAGCGTCGGCGTATAGGCATCGTTGTTGCCGTTCGTGCCGGTGCCGAAGATCGCCTGCACCTCGGCCGCGGTCACATTGTTGCTGCCGATATATTTGGTGCCCGAGCATTGCATCAGCACCGACCGGAAGATCGGGGCGCCGAATTCGTCGATCGCGATATTCTGCGTGCCCGACGCGGTCTGCGCCCGGCTGATGCGAAGGCAGCTGTTGTTCGGGCTGACGACGACCGAGTTGTAGACCGAATAGTCCGTGCCGCCGCGCAACAGGATCGAGGCCTGGTCCGACGAGGTGTTGTTCGAATTCTGGTAGAAGACGAAGTTCGCGACGCGGGTGTTCTGGCGCGGCGTGTCGCCGTCGGTCGCATTGTCGGTGTCAGCCTCGATCAGCGCATCACCGATGTTCGGGCGCTGAACGACGATGCCATATTGCCAGTTCGACTTCGTACCGACGTCAGTGTCGAGGTTATCGTCCTCCGCGCCGACAGCGATGAAATGCTTCACATGCGCATGGCCGCCGAACACCTCGATCGCGTCATCCGAACTGTTGTACGACATGAAATGGTCGATCTGCGTACCCGATCCGACACCCTGAAGCGTCAGCGACTGGAGTTCGCTGTTGGCCGAAAGGACGTAACCCGAATAGCGAATCTGGAAATAGCTCATCCGGCCACTCGATTCGGTGTTGTTCGCGCCGCCATAGAGAGCGGGATCGACCGCACCTTCGGTCTGACGTTCGCAGGCGGTGGTGCCCGGGGTCGCGCCGGTAGCCGCACAGTCGGTGATCTGCGCGCGGCCGCTCAGCACGACGCCGCCCCACTGGCCCGACGAATTCTCGGTGTTGAGGCCCTGAACGTTGTCACGGCTGGTAAAGATGATCGGCTTGGTCGGCGTACCGACCGCCTGAATCGAGTTGCCGCGCGTGACATTCAGCCACGACGGGCCCGATTCGCCGTAAAGGATGACGCCAGGCTCGATGGTCAGCACGGTGTTGGTCGTGCCGGTGGTCGTCGCGCCCTTGTCGGTGCCGACATCGACGCGGCCGTTGATGCGATAGACCAGGCCGGCAATTTTGGGCAGCGTGATGCTCTTGTCGATCACCGAGGGCAAGGTGCAGACGCGGAACGAACCCACCGCCGCGTTGGTGATCGTGCCGCTGTCGGTAAGGCCCTTCGGATCGGAGATCGTCGGACAACCGGCCGCGGGAGATACCGACGGCGTGGGAGTCGGTGTAGGTGTAGGGGTCGGCGTCGGCGTGGGAGTCGGCGTCGGATTGATGATGATCGTGCCACCACCGCCCGGCGATGCGACACCGTCGGCACCGCAGGCGGCAAGGGTGGAACAGGCCACGCTGGTAAGCATGATCAAACGAACGCGTGCGAAAGCCGCCATGAAAGTCTCCGTTCCCGGTGTGCGCATCCAGGGCGCTGCTGAAAAACCACCGGCGAACGAAGGAGGATCACAAGCCGCCCCGCCCCCGGTGACGACGCCACTAGGGTGATTCGATGACGGTCTGACGCCAGAGCGATGACAGATGCGTGACTCTTCGGGGACGTTTCGGTGACATCGGCAAAAGCGCGCAGGTCTGCGCCTTCGCACGTGCAAATAATAAAAGCGGCGAAGCTCGCTTGCATCGTCTGAAAAGCTTTGCTAGGCGCCCGCTCCTACCTGGTGCCGGCCTGCCCGGACCATCATGATGTGCGGTCGTGGCGGAACTGGTAGACGCGCAACGTTGAGGTCGTTGTGGCCGAAAGGCCGTGGAAGTTCGAGTCTTCTCGACCGCACCATACCCCTTGAAAAATAAGGGAAATTTCTGATATTTGGCACGTCTTGGTCTGCTGTGCCAATCTGTTGATGCATTCTCCAAGCGCGACAGATCGCAACGATAAAATATCCTGCCACTGCAATTGGCGGATGCCTTGCCTTCCCGATACGTTGCTCGCCGTTGAATCTGGTCCGCTCGCGGCGATTTCCGACCCCCGCTGCGCGCCTGGCCTTGCTTGCAGTGCGGGAGATTGAGACCGTTTTCATGCCGTTCGACAACGAAGGGGGCGGAGCCCGCAACCGCCAGAGCGGACGCGGGGCCCACCCACGCCGGGCAGGCATCTCGTTCCGGCGGCGCCAAATGGTCGCCCACAAGCATAGATCAGGCGTGAAACAGCCGAGAACAGCGCACTGAAGAGGTTGACGATCCCCGGCTCCAATCGCGGTGCAACCCAAGATATCGCTTTTTCGCTCGCACCATGGCGACACGGACAGGCAGGCAGATTCCGGACGCCGAACGTGCGATAGTTACAAGGCCTTCGGCTTGAAGGTCTTCGGCCGGTTTCCGAACTTGTTCGTGAACGCGCGCGTGAAGGCGGAAATATCCGCATAGCCGACGCTCAGCGCAGCCTCGGTGACGCTCACTTCGCCCGACTGCAGCATTTCTCTTGCACGCGCGAGGCGAATATCGCGCCAATGCGCATGGACACTTTCGCCGAACCTCGACTTGAAGCCCGTGGCCAGCTTCGTGCGGTTAAGACCGACACGGCGGGCAAGAGCCGCCAGCGAAATCGGATTCTCCAGATCCTCGTGCATGATATCGCGGGCCGCCGCCAGTTTGATAAGGTCCGATGAGCTCAGTTTGACCTGTTCGTCCCTTTCCGCATTTCCGGAACGATCGAGCGTGTGGACAAGCGTCGCCAATATCTCGAGATATTTGGCTCGCATATATGCGCGGCGGACCGGCCCGCGGAAATCGCACGAGAAGATGTCGCCGAGCGGTGCCATCATCAGTGGCGTGAGGGGCAGTTGGTCGCAGCGGAAGTCGGAGGCCCCTCGATCGGCAAGCCAGTTCGCCGCGGCGGGAAGGTCGCTCGGATCGACGTCGAGAATGTCGGTGAAAGTTTCGGGCCGTAGATAGAGGCAGGCATATTTCCACCTCGTCGCCTTCTCGATCTCGCGATTGACGATCGACCCTTCGGGATATCGCGAAACGAGGCAGGAGCGCTCGGGCGTCTCGACGCTGTATCGTTCGGCGATCTCCTCGCGCCCCGTCCCGAGGAAACGGAACTGGATATGCAGCCAGTCGGCGCCTTCGACGATCTGCGAATAAGTCTTTGCTTCGGAGGGCGCCAGCTCGGTCAACAGAAGAAAGGCGTGGTCGGAAATGCGGACAGCTTCGTGGAAAAAGCGCCCCGATGGGTCGCTGTCGAGGGGGTCGGAGCGATAG
>JAEWIL010000202.1 GCA_023387085.1 Pseudomonadota bacterium
CACGCGCGCTCGCGGGTCAGACCGCCCGGCCCGAGCGCCGAATCGCGGCGCTTGTGCGTCACTTCCGACAGCGGGTTGGTCTGGTCCATGAACTGCGAAAGCTGCGACGAGCCGAAGAATTCGCGCACCGCGGCGACCGCGGGCTTCGCATTGATCAGGTCGTTCGGCATCACGGTCGATACATCGACCGACGACATGCGCTCCTTCACGGCGCGCTCCATGCGGAGCAGGCCGACGCGATACTGGTTCTCCAGCAGTTCGCCGACAGAACGGACACGACGGTTGCCGAGGTTGTCGATATCGTCGATTTCGCCCTTGCCGTCCTTCAGGTTCACCAGCTCCTTGACCACCGCGAGGATGTCCTCGCTGCGCAGCGTCGTGACCGTGTCCTCGGCGTCAAGACCAAGGCGCATGTTGAGCTTCACGCGGCCCACGGCCGACAGGTCGTAACGCTCGGGGTCGAAGAACAGGCCGCCGAACAGTGCTTCGGCGGTCTCGCGCGTCGGCGGTTCGCCGGGGCGCATGACACGGTAAATGTCGCTCAGCGCCTGGTCGCGGTCCTCGGCCTTGTCGGCCTTCAGCGTGTTGCGGATCCAGGGCCCCGTGTTGTTGTGATCGATGTCGAGAAGGACGAGCTTGTCGATGCCGGCGGCGTCGAGCTTTTCGAGATTCTCGGCGGTCACTTCGTCGCCGGCCTCGATATAGATCTCGCCGGTCGATTCGTTGATCAGATCATAGGCGCTGTAACGGCCGAAGATTTCCTCGGTCGGGATCAGCAGCGTGTCGAGACCGTCCTTCGCGGCCTTGTTGGCAAGGCGCGGGCTGATCTTGTGGCCGGCGGCGAAGACGACTTCGCCGGTCTTGGCGTCGACAACGTCGAACGCCGGCTTCGAACCGCGCCAATTCTCCACGACGAACGGAACTTTCCAGCCGTCGGAGGCGCGCTCGAACACCAGGCGGTCATAGAAATGGTTGAGGATTTCCTCGCCCGACATGCCCAGCGCGTACAGCAGGCTGGTGACCGGCAGCTTGCGCTTGCGGTCGATGCGGACGTTCACGATATCCTTGGCGTCGAATTCGAAGTCGAGCCACGAACCACGGTACGGAATGACGCGCGCCGCGAACAGGAACTTGCCCGACGAGTGGGTCTTGCCGCGGTCATGGTCGAAGAGCACACCCGGCGAACGGTGCATCTGCGACACGATAACGCGCTCGGTGCCGTTGACGAAGAAGGTACCGTTCTCGGTCATGAGCGGCATGTCGCCCATGTAAACGTCCTGCTCCTTGATATCGAGGACCGAACGGGTGTCCGTCTCACTGTCGACTTCGAAGACGATCAGGCGCAGCGTGACCTTCATCGGCGCCGCATAGGTGATGCCGCGCTGACGGCATTCCTCGACGTCATATTTCGGGTCTTCGAGTTCGTAGTGAACGAAGTCGAGCTCGGCCGTGCCGGCGAAATCGCGAATCGGGAAAACGCTGCGCAGCGTCTTTTCCAGACCCGACACATAACCGATCGAGGGATCCGAACGCAGGAACTGCTCATAGGATTCGCGCTGCACCTCGATGAGGTTGGGCATCTCCACCGCTTCGTGGATGTTGCCGAACAGCTTGCGGATTCGCTTGCTTGCGGTTGCCTCGAGGGCCTTGCCCACCGACTTCGCCTTGGTCGCCATAAGTGATTGTCTCGCCTTGTGAAAATAGCTCGCGAGCGCGGGAGAGACGCAAAAAGGCCGCAAGCAACCGTTGCCGGTTTACCGCAGCTTTCCAACGCATCTCGAAATCCGAACGCCCTATCCGTACAGCCCGCTGCGCAAAGTCAGGCTCTATCTCGGACGATCAGGTGTGACCACGATATAGGATTTGGGGTGTCCGGTGTCAACGCAGTCATCGAGCTCTTGCCCGCGGAATTTCGACTCATCGCGCGCCGGCCACGGCTCGGCCATCTGGGATGATCTCAACCGGTTTCCTCGCGTTAGAGGGGCCATGACCACTTCAACTATCTCAGGAGTAAATGGGAAAATGCGGAAATACGTAGGCCTTTTCACGTCGCTTACCCTTGCCATGGCTGCGGCTGCACCCGCGCTGGCCCAACAGGCGCCGGTCCCCGCCGCTGCGAGCGTGAACCTTGCCCCCGGCACGATCGTCTATGACAGCGAAGGCAAGGAAATCGGTCCGATCGCGAGCGCCGAAGGCGGCACGGTCGTTGTTACCGTCGGCGACCATCCTGCCTCCCTTCCCGCAAATGCTTTCATGCAGACCGACAAGGGCACGGCAATCACGCTCACCCTGGCGCAGCTCACGGCCGCGCTCGAACAGCAGAACGCGGCGCTCGATGCGCAGCTCACCGCCGCACTCCAGCCCGGCGCAGATATCAAGGGCGTCAACGGCAATTCGGTCGTCGGCAAGGTCAAGTCGGCCGACGCCGAAGGCGTCGTGGTGACGACCCCCCAAGGCGATGTTCGCCTGCCGCGCAAAGCTTTGTTCGTCGGCGCACAGGGTCTCGCAACCAGCTTCACCGCTGAGCAATTTGCCGCTGCTGTGGCCGAAGCCGGCGCGAGCCCGAGCGCCCCGTCCGACGCGGTGGCCGACGCCGATGCGGCCGCCGATGCCGAAACGACGGCGAAGCCCGCCGATTGATCCCCAAAGGATCGAGAGTATCAAGGGCGCGGGAGCATTGCTCTCGCGCCTTTTTTCCTTCCGCCCTCGAAACAGATCGGCTTGAAGTCTGCTGCAGATTTTTCCGCCGACTTTCGCCACTCGCGCAACGACAAAAGGCGCCGCGTTGCCGCGGCGCCCTTTTTCTCGAATCAGGATCCCGAACGGGAGACGGTCTTACTTGATCCCGTCACGCTCCATCCGCTTGCGCTCCATCTTGCGGGCACGGCGGACAGCGGCGGCGCGTTCGCGCGCGCGCTTTTCGCTGGGCTTCTCGTAGTGACGGCGCAGCTTCATTTCGCGATACACGCCCTCACGCTGCAGCTTCTTCTTGAGCGCGCGAAGGGCCTGGTCGACATTATTGTCGCGAACGATGATCTGCATACGCCGTGTCGTCTCCTGTTCGTCCAAACGATTGGGCCACCGGGACACTCCGGTTTGCCGTAAACCGCCGATATTCGGGCAATAAAAAGAGCGCCGCGATCACGCGACGTTCCGATACAGCGCCAACTAGAGAGATTCGCGCCGAAAAGCAAGCCCCCGCGCGGCGAAGCGCACGGGTCGCGCTATCGAACCGCCCCGCCGGCTCGCGGGATTGTGCCCGCCCCGTCGCTTGTGGCATAGGTAGCAGGACGAAACTAACATGACAAAGGGACAGGCCATGGCGACCCAGCTCAAGCGCAACAGCAAATATAGCGAAGCCGAATGGACGGCGCGGCAGGAGCTTGCCGCCTGCTACCGGATCTTCGCGATGATGGGATGGGACGAAATGATCTTCAACCACATCACGGTGAAGGTGCCCGACGAGGAAGGCAGCTACCTCATCAATCCCTATGGCATGCATTTCAGCGAAGTCACCGCGTCGAGCCTGATCAAAATCGACATCGACGGCAACAAGGTCGACGAGGACAATCCCTGGCACGTCAACAAGGCGGGTTTCGTCCAGCACAGCCTGTTCCACCGCGTCCTGCCCGACGCGCATGCGATCATCCACACCCACACCACCGCGACGACCGCGGTCTGCGCGCTCGAAGGCGGGCTGCAGCCGGTCAATTTCTACGCCTGCAACTTCGCCGGCCAGCTGGCCTATCATGATTTCGAGGGCGTGACGGTGCGCGAGGAAGAAGGCGAGCGCCTCGTCCAGAACCTCGGCGACAAGCGCATCCTGATGCTCAGGAACCACGGCCCCGTCGTGATGGGCAAGACGCTGACCGAAGCCTTCATCAAATATTGGGCGCTCCAGCGCGCCTGCGAAATCCAGCTTGCGACGATGAGCATGGGCAAGCCGATCACCGTCCCCGACGAGGTGATCGCGGTCCACCAGCGCGACCTCTACATGGCCGCCATCCCCGGCCAGGCGGGCAAGCCCGAATTCGACGCGATGGTCCGCAAGGTCGACAAGATCGACACAAGCTGGCGTGACTAATCCACCCGTTCGGCTAAGACCGGCGACATGACGAAATTCTCGGTCAACGATCGCCCGGTCGAATATCGCATGGACCCCGAAACGCCCCTGCTCTGGGCGCTCCGCGATGCGTCGAACCTGACCGGCACCAAATATGGCTGCGGCACCGGCGAATGCGGCGCCTGCACCGTCGATATCGACGGCGAGGCGATTCGCAGCTGCATCGTCACTATCGCCGAATGCGAGGGCCGCTTCGTCACCACGATCGAGGGGCTGACCCGTGATCGCAGCCATCCGGTGCAGCAAGCCTGGGTCGCCGATCAAGTTCCGCAATGCGGCTTCTGCCAGTCGGGCATGATCATGGCCGCCGCCGCGCTGCTCCGGAAGAACAGCAATCCCAGCGACGCAGAGATCGACGCGGCGATAACGAACATGTGCCGCTGCGGCACCTATCCGCGCATCCGCGGCGCGATCCGCCGCGCGGGACGTGTGCTGCGCGGCGAAGAACGCATCGCCGCCGCGCCGCCGCCGGGCATCCGTCCGGTCGATGCCGCCCGCGCGGTTCCTGCACTCAAGCCGCCACCGGAGCGATAGCCGTTCATCTAGCTGAACCGCAGGCAACGATCGGGTCAGCGACGATGCATCTTGCCTCCGGTAACTTTCGATTCATCTTCCCGATCGGCTGGGTGCCGGGTGGGACATGGAGTGTACCGAGATGAAGAAGATGTTCGGAGGGTTATTGGTCGCAGCGACGATTCTTACCCCGATCGCCCCCGCCGCCGCGCAGGCGAATGGCGAGCGCGTGCAGATCGCCCAGCGCGAGCGTGGTGATCGCGGCGACCGTGGACCGCGCGGTCCCGAGGCGCGACGTGGCGGCGACTGGAATGGCGGCCAGCGCGTCGAGCGCCAGCGTCCGCAGCCGCAACCCCAGACGCAACGGGTGCAGCAACCACAGCCGCAGGCACCGCGCGGCGATCGGGGCGGCTGGAATCGCCAGCGCGGCGATGGCCAGCGCCAGTGGCAGGGTCAGCGCGGCAACGATCAACGCCAGGTTCAACAGCGTCAGATCGAACAACGCCAGGCCCAGCAGCGCCAGTGGCAGCGGAACAACGACCAGCGTCAGCGCGGCGGCACCTACGATCGCAACCGTGACGGCCGCACCGACCGCCAGTGGGATCGCAACCGCGATGGCCGGGTAGACCGCCAGTGGGACCGGAACCGCAACGGCCAGGTCGACCGGCGCTATCGCGACAATCGCGGCAACAACAACTGGAATCGCCAATGGCGCGCCGACCGTCGCTACGACTGGCGCAGCTACCGCGATCGCAATCGCAGCCATTACCGGATGCCGCGCTATTACAATCCGTATCGCGGGCGCAGCTATACGCGGTTCAGCATCGGATTCGGCCTGAGTTCGCTGTTCTACAGCCAGCGCTACTGGATCAATGACCCTTGGTACTATCGCCTGCCGCCGGCCTACGGCGACTATCGCTGGATCCGCTATTATGACGATGCCCTGCTCGTCGATATCTACAGCGGCCGTGTGGTCGACGTGATCTACGACTTCTTCTGGTAATATCCTTTCGGTTGTCAGAAGAGAAACTGAGGGAGCCGGCATATCGGCTCCCTCTTTTTATGCGCTTGCCCTCCCCCGCCATGCCCGTCACGATGCAGATCCGGTCAGGGGAGAGATCATGCGCAAAGTCGGACTTGTCGCTGCGGCGACCCTCGCGCTGCTGGGCAGCAGCGCTTTCACCAAAACCACCGTCATCTATGCCGGGCGCGTGATCGCCGACCCCGGCAAGCCGGCGCTCGGTCCCTCGACCGTCGTGGTCACGGACGACCGTATCGTGTCGATCGACGCCGGCCGCGCGCCGGCACCCGACGGAGCCGACATCGTCGATCTGGGCGACCGGACGCTTCTTCCCGGACTTATCGACCTCCACGTCCATCTGACGGGCGACCCCGGCGGCGACTATCGCAGCGAGGCGGTCGATCCCGACGAATGGGGCGTCGTCGTCGGTGCGAAGAACGCGCGCGTCACGTTGCGCGCGGGCTTTACGACCGTGCGTGAGGCCGGATCGGCGCAATATACCGCTTTCTCGCTGCGCCGCGGAACCGCCGAGGGTTATATCGAGGGCCCCCGCATCATCGCCGCGGGGCCGCCGTTGTCGATCATTGGCGGCCATGGCGACACCACCGGTTTTCGTGAGGATATTCACGCGGTGCTCGATCAGGGTTACACTTGCACCGGCGCGGTCGAATGTGCCGAAAAGGTTCGCAAGGCGTCGCGCGCGGGCGCCGACGTCATCAAGATTACCGCGACGGGCGGCGTGCTGTCGCAGCAGGGGCGCGGGCTGGAGGGCCATTTCTCCTCCGCCGAGCTTCAAAGCATCGCCGACACCGCACATTCACTCGGGCTCAAGGTGATGGCGCACGCGCATGGCGCGCGGGGGATCGAGTCGGCAGCCGCCGCGGGAATCGACAGCATCGAGCATGGCACTTTCGCCGACGACGCGGCGTTGAAGGTGATGAAGGCGAAGGGCACCTATATCGTTCCGACGCTGATGGCGTTCGAGGGTGTGCGCGAGCGGCTGGGCAAGGGCATCTATACCCCGACCGTCGAGGAAAAGGTTCGCATGACGCTGGGCCGCGTCGGACAGGCGGTGGGCCGCGCAAAGGCGTTGGGTGTTCCCGTCGCCTTCGGCACCGATGCCGGTGTCTTCGAGCATGGCCGCAACGCCGGCGAGTTCGCCTTGCTCGTCAAAGCCGGGCTGACCCCGCGCGAGGCACTGGCGAGCGCAACGACGGTTGCGGCGCGCGTCCTGTCGATGGAGGATGAGATCGGCCGCATCGCCCCCGGCCTGTCGGCCGACATGATCGCGGTCGAGGGCGATCCCCTGAACGATGTGACGACGCTGGAAACGGTCGGCTGGGTTATGGTTCGCGGGAAGGTTGCGGACTGATCGCGAGTGTCAGGCGGCGCGATAGGCGCGCTGCCTGAACGCTCTGGGCTGCGCGGGCGGGCCAGAGAGCTGGGTCATGTCGATCGCCTCGGCAAAGCGGACCCCGACGCGATTTCCCGTCGACCAGCGCGCCTCTGCGTCGACGCGAAGATCGGGCGCCAGTTCCAGCGTCAGCGGCGTGCCGTCGGGCACGTTCCACAATCCCTCGATCAGCGCGCCGCGCGACGACATGTTACGGACGATCGCTTCGTAGCGATAGCCGCCGCTCGCCACCTGGATCCTGCGAAAAGTCCGCATCCGCGGTTCGCGGGCGCTTTTGAAACCGCTCGCGACCGCGCGCCCCCCGCCCTCGGCCAGCAACGCAAGCACCTCGTCCAGTTCCATCGGACGCCCGTAGATATAACCTTGGATATGGCTGCATCCCAGCCGCCGTACGAGCGCGAGGTCGTCATGCGTCTCGACACCTTCTGCCGTTGTCTCCATGTCGAGTGCGCTTGCGAGCCCGACGATCGAAGAGATGATCGCCGCGTTCATGCTGCTCTTGTCGGCGGCCCCGAGCACGAAACTCTGGTCGATCTTGATCTTGTCGAACGGCGCCTTCTTCAGATAGCCGAGCGCCGAATAGCCGGTGCCGAAATCGTCGAGCGCGAGCCGCACACCCGTGCGCTTCAGCTTCTGGAACATCTCCAGATTCTCGCTGCTCTCGTCAAGGAACACGCCCTCGGTGATCTCGAGCTCGAGCTGTTCGGGCTCGATCCCCGCCGCGGCAATCGCGCTCAGGATCGTCGCGGGCAGCTTCTCGTTCGCGAACTGGCGTGGCGACACGTTGACCGCGACGCGATATCCGGGACCGAGCCGTGCGATCGTCGCACACGCGGTGCGGATAATCCACTCGCCGATCGGGATGATCAGGTTCGATTCCTCGGCGATCGGGATGAACTTCGCCGGGCTGATCGTCTCGGCGGAATCCTTCCTCCAGCGGATCAGCGCCTCGAATCCCGAGATATGCTCCTGCTTCACATCGACGATCGGCTGGTAAAGCAACTGCAATTCATCCTTGCCGAGCGCATCGCGCAGCGCATCCTCGATCGCCTTGCGCTCGCTCGCCTGGTTGTGCATCGCATCGGCGTAGAAACGACAGACGCCGCGTCCGGCATCCTTCGCCGCGTAGAGCGCAAGGTCCGCGTTGCGAACGAGCGCGGCGGCGCTCACCCCCTGACCTTCCGATACGGCGATGCCGATCGACGAGCCGACACGGACCTGCTCGCCCTCGATCGCGAACGGTTTGGCAAGGCTGAGGATGATCGCATTGGCGATGCCCGCCAGTTTTTCCGGCTGGACGATCTGCGGCAGCACGATCTGGAATTCGTCGCCCCCGAGCCGTCCGACCTGTCCCTTGTCGCCGATGACCTGCGTGACGCGCCCGGCGACCTGCTGGAGCAACTGGTCGCCCACCGGATGGCCCAGCGTATCGTTGACCGCCTTGAAGCGATCGAGGTCCATCAGCAACAACGCACATGGCTGCGGCTGCCCCATATGGTTGCGAAGCGCGCGTTCGAGCAGGTCGGTGATGTGGAGCCGGTTCGCGAGACCCGTGAGCGTGTCGTACCGGGCAAGCTGGTTGATCTCGCGCTCCGACCTCTTCTTGTCGGTCAGGTCGGTTCCCGATCCGCGAAACCCCTGGAAGTTGCCGAGCTCGTTGCTGATCGGCTGTCCCGAGATCGACCACCAGCGCTCCTCGCCGGGGATCGCCGCCTGTACGGTCAGTTCGCTGAACGGGGTGCGCGATGACAGGCTGAAGCCAAGCGTGCGTTCCTCGCTCTCGTCATTGCTCACCCGCTTGCGGATGATGTCGGTGAACGGGCGTCCGAGCAGCGTCGACTGCGGCATGCCGAGCTTCGCCACGACGGTCGGCGAAATATAGACGAGGTGTCCGTTACGGTCGGTTTCCCAGAACCAGCCACGTCCCGCGCGCTCGAAATCGCGCAGCAGGCCAAGGGCGCGCTGCTGCTCGGTGATCGCAAGCCGGCTGGTCCGCGTCGCACGATTCTGGTGCCGGACGTCCTCGCGTAGCATCACGATGAGCAAGGCGAGGAATAGCACGCCGGCCAAGCCGAAAGGCCACGACGCGATGCCGATCGCACCGCCGAGCACGATTGCCCCCGCGACGGCGAAGAGGACGGGCCGGGCAATCGCCGCCGCCGACGCGGTCACGAGGATCAGTCCGAGCTTGACCGCCGGGAAAGCGAAATAATAGATGCGCCCGTCCGGAACCGCGACCGCCGCGAAGGTCGCCGCCGAATTGAACAGCGTTCCTACGGCCAGCAGCGCGAAGCAGCCGCGGACCCAGTGCAGCAACGAGCGGCCGGACGGCAGCGGCGTGAGCCGCGACGCCTGACCGAGGACCGTGAGCACGAGGTCGCAGCCGAGACCGGCCACCATCACCAGCCACTCCGACGGGCGAGAAAGAAACCCTCCGACGCCCGGGAAAAAGGCGAAAGAGAAAAAGGCGAGCACGCGAGCAACAAGGACATAATGCCATACCTGCGCGACGCGCAGCAAGCGCGCCACGAATTCGGGGGTCGCGAGCAGCGATTCCCCCTCGGGCAACTCTCCGGTTGCCGACCGTAAAATATGTCGCTGCACCCCCAAATTTCCGCCTGTTCCGCTCGTCTGGTCGAACATGCTCCCTGTGGCCCGGCAGGTTACCAAATCCTTACCCGCTGCTGTCGATTGCCACCGTTCCTGTGCCAAAACGGAAGGAGTTTGGTTTCGGATCGCAACCTTGTTAGAATGCGATCATGTCCGCTGTACGCCTCTTGCCTCCCGACCGCTTTTTCGACCGCCAACAATGGTCCGCAATCACCACGGCCTCCCGCTGGCGCGGGGTATGGCTGGTCGCGCATGCATGGATCGTGAGTATCGCCGCGGTCGGGCTGGCCGCGTGGAGCGGCAATCCGCTCGCCTGGCTGCTTGCTATCGTGGTCGTCGGCGGGCGCCAGCTTGGCCTTGCAATCCTGATGCACGAGGCGGCGCACGGCCTGCTGCATCCCGACAGAAAAGTGAACAATTTCCTTGGCCAATGGTTGACCGGCGCGGCCGTGGGATCGGACCTTATTGCCTATCGCACCTATCATCTACAGCATCATAAATATACCCAGCAGCCCGAGGATCCCGACCTGTCGCTGTCGAAGCCCTTCCCGACCACGCGCGCGAGTTTGGGACGCAAGATATTTCGCGACCTGACAGGCCAGACCTTTTTCAAGCAGCGCGTCGCGCAGTTCGGATTTGCGCTCAAGGGCCTCAAAGCGATGCTTCGCGGCGAGACCGCCGACAAGGGCCGCGCCAGCACCAAGGCCGGAACACCGTTCAACAAGCAGTCCGACGACGGCATGACGTCACCGACGATCGACGTCGCCGGCGCGATGGCGGTAACGCGCTCGGTTGGACGGTTTCTGGTCGTTCAGGCCGTGCTGCTGGCGGCGTCGCTGATACTTTACGGCTGGACGCCGTGGCTGCTGTGGATCGCGGGCCTCGCAACGACGTTCCAGCTCTATCTGCGTATCCGCAACATCGCCGAACATGCCTGCACGACGACGGGCAGCCAGGACCCCTTCACCCACGCGCGCACGACGCACGCCGGCTGGATCGCGCGCGCCACGGTCGCCCCATATTGGGTGAATTACCACGCCGAACATCATCTGTTCATGGGCGTGCCCTGCTATCGCCTGCCCGCGGTCCACGCGATGCTGGGCGAACAGGGCAAGCACGAGGCCATGACGATCGCGCCCGATTATCGCACGGTCCTGCGTCAGGTTACCGCGCGAGGCTGAACCCTATTCCCGGACGAACCGCTGGCCTTCGCGGTCTTTCACCGTCGTTTCGGGATCGAAGATCATGCCATTCATCGCGACATAGGTGCCCGGCGGCAGCGTCTGCACAGCCGCGAGGGCGAAGCCGACGTTGAACTCGGCATCGCTCGCACGCACCGACGCGGGTTGCATCGCGCCGGTCAGCACGATCGTCTTGTCCGCGATAGCCGCCAGCACCCTCCCGGTGACGACCATCGTGTCGGTGCCGTGCGTCACAAGAATGCGCGAGGCATCGCTCGCGGACACGGCGGCGCGAATCGTTTCGCGGTCGGCGTCGGTCAGCTCGAGGCTGTCCTTGCGCATCAGCTGTGTCACGCGGTGCGGGACGTGGACATTGTTCTCGCGCAGCATGTCGGGGATCGCGGCGGGGCCGATCTGGAACTCGCTGAGCGCGTCGAAATAGACCTTGTCGATCGTCCCGCCGGTCGTGAATATGTCGATGACGTCGCTCATGCGAGCGCCTCGGCAATCAGCCGCCGCGTGTTGTCGATCCCGAACAGCGCGATGAAGCTGCCCATGCGCGGCCCGGCGCTTGATCCAAGAAGCGTTTCATAGAGCGCCTTGAACCAATCGCGCAGATTTTCAAAAGCATAGACCTCGTTCTTGCCGATCTCATACACGATATTCTGGATATCGTCGGCCGAGGCATCGGCAGGCAGCGCGGCAAGCCTGTCGTCGAGTTCCTTCAGCGCAGCACCTTCGCTGCCCTGCGGCTTGCGACGATGCAGCGTCGGCGCGACATAGTCGCGGTTATACGCCATCGCATTGTCGATCAGCCCGTCGAGTTCGGGATAGGTCTCTGCATTCGCGCCCCCGACATATTGGCCGAGGTAGCGCCAGATCTGGTCCTTCGATGCATCGGCTCCCATCACCCCGACCAGATTGAGCAGCAATCCGAAGGTCACCGGCAGCCCGGCCGACGGTACGTCCTCGCCGCGCGCGACATGGACGTGATGCACTGGATTTCCGAGCTTCTTATCGCCTTCCTGCGCCGGATAATTGCCGCGCATCTGGAGATATTCGTCGACCGCCTTCGGGATGACGCCGATGTGAAGCTGCTTTGCGGCCTTGGGCTCACGGTACGCGAAGAAGGCCAGGCTTTCCTCGCTCCCGTAGGACAGCCATTGCTCGAGGCTCAGGCCGTTGCCCTTCGACTTCGAAATCTTCTCGCCCTTTTCGTCGAGGAACATCTCGTAGATCAGCCCCTCGGGCTTGCGACCGCCGAGGGCGCGCGCGATCTTGCCCGATTGGACGCCGCTGTCGGTCAGATCCTTGCCGTACATTTCATAATCGACGCCGAGCGCGACCCAGCGCATCGCCCAGTCGACCTTCCACTGCAGCTTCGCACCGCCCGAAAGGATGTTGTGCGTGATCGTCTCGCCCCCGTCCTCGAACGAGACGAGCCCCGCATCGGCATCGACGATAGTCACCGGCACCTGCAGGACGATTCCCGACTTCGGGCTGACCGGCAGGATCGGCGAATAGGTCGCGGCGCGCTCGGCACGAAGCGTCGGCAGCATGATGTCGAGAATGTCCTGATTGTGGCGCAGGACATTTTTCAGCGCCTCGTCGAACGCCCCCGACTTATAGCGCTCGGTCGAGCTCACAAATTCATAGTCGAAGCCAAAGCGGTCAAGAAACTCGCGCAGCATCGCATTGTTATGATGCGCGAAACTCTCATATTTGCCGAACGGATCGGGAATGTCGGTGAGCGGCTTGCCGAGATGCTCGCGCAGCATATCGCCGTTGGGGACATTGTCGGGAACCTTGCGAAGGCCGTCCATATCGTCGCTGAACGCGACGAGGCGTGTCGCGGCGCCGCCGGTCAGCGCCTCATAGGCGCGGCGGACCATCGTCGTGCGCAGCACTTCGTTGAAAGTGCCGATATGCGGCAGGCCCGACGGACCATAGCCGGTTTCGAACAGCACCGCCTCGCCGCCGGGCTTGCCGTCGGGATAGCGTTTGACCAGCTTGCGCGCTTCCTCGAACGGCCAAGCCTTGGACGTTTGCGCGGGCTCGCGCAGCGACGGATGAAGGTGCAAGTCAGTCATGGCTGCGCCCATAGCGGCAAGATCGCTCGATGGGAAGAAGGGCGGAAAACCGCGTAACTTCACACGGGAATCGCACTCCCGCGATGCCGCGGCCGGGCTTAAGGCCACAAAAGACCCGCATGCACGCCGTCATTTTGTGTCTTTTGTGGCTTTTTGCTTCGGGGGCACCGGATCGTTGCATCGGAAGAAGTGAAGCACGACGGGAGAATGTAGGAAAGCCCTGCCTTCGCGGGCGCGACAGCTTTCCAATATCATTACCGGAAAATTTACCATGGCGGGTTTAGCCTTCCCTCATGACGAATTTCCGTACCCCCATGGCGCGCAGCCACAAGCGGACCCCGGTCTCGATCGATGTCATGGTGAATGGCGTCCTGAACTTCGTCGACGGCCGCATTTGCGACCTGTCGGAGGGCGGCGCACGCATCGACGGCGCGAGCATGCCGGCGCGGTCGCGCTGCGAAATCCATTATGCGGGCGAGGTCACCTACGCGGTCGTGATGTGGTCCGAATTCGACCGCATGGGAGTGCGCTTTCCCTATGAGTTGACGCACGGCGCACTCTACAACGCGCTCCAGAACGCGCGCAGGGTCAACCCGACCGATATGCCATCGGCATTCCTGAGCCAGCGAACGACAGTGTTCGGACGCCGCGGCCTCAACTGAACCATCCATCGCGGCCGCCTTGCCGCGTTCGCCTTTTGTCCCTAGCGTATGACGATGCTCCCTCGCGTCGATCCTCTTGCCCTGCCCGCCCTCCACGCCAGCCATGTCGGTATCTGGATCGCCGATTCCTCGGGCCGCGTGCAGCGCGTCGGACGTGGCGAGGCGATTGCGTCGGTCGCGGCAACGCCGCACCTGTTGCTCAACGCGACGCTGACCGGCGACCGGCTCGGCTATCCAGAGCTCTCGGGCCTCGACCTGCTCGAGCTGTTCGCCTTTCTCTATCCGGCACGCTTCGCGGTGCCGACGCCGGCGGGGATCGCCGCGGCGATCGGCCTCGGCGCGCCGAAGACCGAGGAGGATATTGTGCTCTTCCTGCGGCAGTCCGCGGCGACGATGCTCGAAACCCTCGACAATCCCGATTGGCCCGAGCGCGAAGGCGCATGGCACGGGCTGCAATCGCTTGGCCGCCAGCGCTGGCCGTGGGCCTCGCTTCTCCAGCCCCGGCTCGGACCGCCTGACACGGCCGACCGCTGGCTTTTCGCGCGGCTGCCCGAATGGGAGGAGGCGCCGCCGCGCCCCCAGCCGCGGCAGGTAACGGTCAATCCCGATGACGTCCGCGCGCGGCTCGACCGGCTGACCGGCGACGGCGCCGAGCGGCGCGCAGGGCAGCAGGATTATGCCCGCGCCGCCGCCGCGATCTTCGCCCCGCGCGAGCGCAGGGACATGCCGCAGATGCTCGTCGCCGAGGCGGGCACTGGCATTGGCAAGACATTGGGCTATCTCGCCCCCGCCAAGCAGTGGATCGACCAGTCGGCGGGCGCGATCTGCATTTCGACTTATACGAAGGCATTGCAACGCCAGCTCGCGCGCGAGACGGAGAAGCTCTACCCCGACGCCGCGACGCACCGCGAGAAGGTGGTCGTGCGCAAAGGGCGCGAAAATTATCTCTGCCTGCTCAATCTCGAGGATGCGTTGCAGGGCGGCTTTTCAGGGCGCGCTGCGATCCTCGCACAGCTCGTCGCGCGCTGGGCGGCATACACCCGCGATGGCGACATGGTCGGCGGCGATCTGCCCGGCTGGCTGCCTGCGCTCTTCCGTCGCAACGGAACGACTGCGCTCACCGACCGGCGCGGCGAGTGCATCTATGCCGGCTGCCCGCATTTCAGGAAATGCTTCATCGAACGGTCGACGCGCGCGGCGACGCAGGCCGATATCGTCATTGCCAACCATGCCCTGACGATGGTGCAGGCCGCGCGTCCGCGCGACGGCGGCGCCCCCGCGACGCGGCTGATCTTCGACGAGGGTCATCATCTTTGGGACGCCGCCGATTCGATGTTCGCAGCGGCGCTGACCGGGCAGGAAGCGGTCGAAATCCGCCGCTGGGTCCTTGGCCTCGAGGGCAAATCGCGCGGTCGGCGGCGCGGCCTCGCCGCGAGGCTCGCCGATGTCGCAAGCTATGACGAGGCAGGCGACAAGGCGATTCAGGCGGCGATCCACGCCGCAGGCGAATTGCCGGGCGATGGCTGGCTCGGCCGGATTTCGGAAAGCGAACCATGGGGCGCGATCGAGCGATTGCTCGTCGCCGTGCGCGCGATGACCTATGCGCGTAGCGTCGACACCCGCACGGCGGACAGCGGCTACGGCCTCGAAACCGAACTTGCCGATCCCGATCCCGAGCTGGTGACCGCCGCCGCTGGCGCGAGCGATGCGATCGAGGCGCTGCTCCGCCCGTTGATGGCGCTCGGCAAGCGGCTCGACGCGCTCGTCGAGGATCCGCCCGACTGGCTCGATGGACAAGCGCGCGCGCGCGTCGATGGCGCGCGGAACAGCCTCGGCACGCGGATCGACACGCTCGGCGGCTGGCTGTCGCTTCTGGGGCGCGTCGGCGGACCGGCCGATCCCGATTTCGTCGACTGGCTGGCGGTCGATCGCTACGACGGGCGGGAATTCGACCTCGGCCTCCACCGCCACTGGCTCGATCCGGCGCGGCCCGTCGCCGACATTGTCTATCGCCCCGCCCAAGGCGTGCTCGTCACCTCGGCGACGCTCCGCAGCGACGCTCACGCGGGGGGTGGCTGGGCCGACGCCGATATCCGTACCGGCGCGCGCCATATGGACGGCGGTGTCCGGCATTTCGCGGTCCCGAGCCCCTTCGACTATGCCCGCCAGTCCGAGGTCTTGATCGTCACCGATATCCCCCGCGGCGACCTCCCCGCGCTTGCCGGTGCGTACAGCCGGCTCATCGAGGCATCGGGAGGCGGCGCGCTCGGGCTGTTCAGCGCGATCCGGCGTCTTCGCATCGTCCATTCGCGCATCGCCGACCGGCTCGCGCGCGCCGGCCTTCCGCTCTACGCCCAACATGTCGATCCGCTCGACACCGGCACGCTCGTCGACATCTTTCGCGCCGATCCGCATGCATCGCTCCTCGGCACCGATGCGCTGCGCGACGGGGTCGACGTTCCGGGCGATTCGCTGCGGCTTGTCGTGATGGAGGGCGTACCATGGCCGCGCCCGACGATATTGCACGCCGCGCGCCGCGCCGCGCAGGGTGGCAGCGCCTATGACGACAGCGTCATCCGCGCCCGCATCGGCCAGGCCTTCGGCCGCCTGATCCGCCGCGCCGATGATTTCGGCCAGTTCGTGATGCTCTCCCCCAGCTTTCCCTCAAGGCTGCTGAGCGCGTTCCCCGAAGGCACCCCTATCCGCCGCCTGCCGCTCGACGAAGCGGTCAATCATGTCGCCGCCGCAAACGTCGAGCAAAGAAAAACCGCCTTTCCTGCCTTTTCACCGTCATGAGATTGCGGCAGAGAGCGTTTGATTGAGGGGATAGAGGATAACGCGGGGAGCGTTTTTTGAAGACTTTGACCATCCTGCGCCACGCCAAATCCGGCTGGGACGTGCAGGTCGAGCGCGATTTCGACCGTCCGATCAACGCCCGCGGGCGCCGCGGCGCCGAGATCATCGGGCAGTATGTGAGGCGGCAGGCGCTGCCGGTGGATCGCATCGTCGCTTCGCCCGCGGTGCGCGTGACCGAAACGCTCGACATCTTCCAACCGGCCGCCAATCTCGACGCGATCGAACCGGTCTGGGACCGGCGCATTTATCTCGCTTCGGCCGCCACCCTGATCGATGTCATCCGCGATACCGGCAAGGATGCAGCCAATCTGCTGATCTCCGGCCACAATCCGGGGCTTGAGGATCTGGTGCTGATGCTCGTCTCCGAAGCGGACGGCGGCGAACTCAGGGAATCGGTCGAGGAAAAGCTGCCGACCTCGGCGCTCGTGCGGCTCGAACTCGATATCGCCGACTGGCAGGCGCTCGATATCAACATGGCACGGATCACCGCGTTCATCCGCCCGCGCGACCTCGATCCGGGACTTGCGCCGGCGATGGACGACGACTGAGAGCGATTGTCGACGTTGGGGTAGGAAGCGGACGTATAAGTCCTCCCTGTCGTGTCGCGACAGGGAGGAATATGGCCACAATCGACCGCTAGCCGGCCCGTTCAGCGCAGCGCGGCCGCCAGTCGCTGGCGTAGTGCGACCAGTGCCTCTACCGGAATGCCGCGCGGTTGCGCCACGGCAACCGGCATGGCTTCGGGGGGCGGCGCTTCGCTTGCCCCGGCGCCATTCTTCTCCGACAAGGCCTTGCGCGCGCCCTCGACAGTGAAGCCCTGCACATGCAGCAGGTGATAAATCCGTTCGGCCAGCGCAACATCCTCGGCGCGGTAATAGCGCCGACGCCCCGACCGCTGAAGCGGCCGAAGCTGCGGAAAACGCGTTTCCCAATAACGCAGCACATGCGTCGGAACGCCGATGCGGTCCGCCAACTCGCCGATCGCCAGCATCGCGCCGGCTACCTTGCCGCCATCCGTCCCCGTGTCGGAATCAGCCATGGCCCATGCCCGGGCTATTTACCGGCGACGCGGGCACGCATCGACTGGCTGGCGCGAAAGGTCATGACGCGGCGCGGCAGAATCGGAACTTCGATCCCCGTCTTGGGATTGCGGCCGATGCGCTGTGCCTTGTCGCGCAGCACGAAGGTGCCGAAGCCGGAAATTTTCACATTTTGTCCGTCGGCCAGCGCGTCGGACATATGGTCGAGAATCGATTCGACGATCGTCGCGGCCTCGTTCCGCGAAAGCCCGATCTGCTGGTTGATCTTTGCCGCAATATCCGCGCGCGTAAGCGTCCCTGAAGTCATATTGTTCCCTTCCCCTCCTGAAGCGGATGCAACCCAAAGGTTCCCGGAAGGCCCCCACCGTCACGAGTCCCGTGCGCTTCTGTAACAAAAGCGAATAAATCCTCCAAACTGAATTGGATGGAGCGAGGAGTTGATGCGACGGATTTTGGGACAGCTCGCGGGCGTCGCGAAGGGACCGGAGCGGCCGGAGCACCGACCTAAACGCGCAGGACCGCCGCGCCCCAGGTAAAGCCGCCGCCCATCGCCTCCAGCACCACCAGGTCGCCGCGCTTGATGCGTCCGTCGCGGACCGCAAGGTCGAGCGCCAAGGGCACGGAGGCGGCCGACGTGTTGGCGTGCTGGTCGACGGTCAGGACAACGCGCTCGGCAGGCAGGCCCAGCTTCTTGGCCGTCGCGTCGATGATGCGCTTGTTCGCCTGATGCGGGACGACCCAGTCGATCTGGTCCGCTGACAGGCCGACGTCGGTCATCACTTCGCTCAGGACCGACGCGAGGTTCGTGACGGCATGGCGGAACACCTCGCGGCCTTGCATGCGAACCTTGCCGACAGTTCCGGTGGTCGAGGGGCCGCCGTCGACATAAAGCATGTCGCAATATTTGCCCTCGGCATGAAGTCGCGTCGACAATATGCCGCGATCGTCCTCGACCTCTTCCGCCGAAAGAACGATCGCTCCGGCGCCATCGCCGAACAGGACACAGGTCGTGCGGTCTTCCCAGTCGAGGATGCGGCTGAAGGTTTCGCTGCCGATGACCAGCGCATGCTTCGCCGCGCCGGTGCGGAGCATCGAGTCGGCGACCGAGACCGCATAGAGAAAACCCGAACAGACCGCCGCGACGTCGAAAGCGATGCAATCGGGCGCGCCGATTAGCGCCTGGATCTTGGTAGCTGTTGCCGGGAAGGTGTTATCGGGCGTCGCGGTCGCAACAATGATCAGGCCGATATCCGACGCCTCGAGTCCCGCCGCCCTCAGCGCCTCGCGCGCCGCCTCGGCACCCAGCGTGCCCGTCGTCTCGTCGGGCTCGGCGATATGGCGAAAGCGGATTCCGGTGCGCTCGACGATCCACTCGTCGCTGGTGTCGACGCGCTCGGCCAGTTCGGCGTTCGAGACACGCGTCCGCGGCAGCGCGGAGCCGGTGCCAGCCAGAATCGCACGCAACGTCATGCCGCGGCATTCCCGCGGAAATTGGCGAGATCTTCGGTCACCTGACGCGTAATATCCTTCTCGATCAACTCGGCGCACAGGTGGACGCAATTCGCCACACCCTTGGCATCGGCGCTGCCGTGGCTCTTGAGCACGACGCCGTTGAGGCCGAGGAACACCGCGCCATTATGATTGTTGGGGTCGAGATGGTGGCGCAGCAGCTCGGTCGCGGGGCGTGAGATCAGGAAGCCGATCTTCGAGCGGGTCGAGCTGGTGAAGGCGCGGCGGAGCAGGTCGGTGACGAAGCGCGCCGTGCCCTCGATCGTCTTGAGCGCGATATTGCCCGAGAAACCGTCGTGAACAACGACGTCGACATCGCCGCGCGACAGCTTGTCGCCTTCGATGAAGCCGGTGAACTCCATCGGCAGGCCCTTGGCATCGCGAAGCAGCGCCGCCGCGTCGCGAATTTCGTCGGTGCCCTTGAGCTCTTCGGTGCCGATGTTGAGCAGCGCCACGCGCGGCCTTTCCAGCCCCATCGCGGTGCGCGCATAGGCCGCACCCATAACGGCGAACTGGACGAGATTGTTCGCGTCGCACTCGGTGTTCGCGCCAAGGTCGAGCATGACGACGTCGTTGTCGCCGAGCGAGGGCAGCAGCGCGGCGAGTGCCGGCCGGTCGATACCCGGCATCGTCCGCAACGCGATTTTCGCCATCGCCATCAGCGCGCCGGTATTGCCCGCCGAAACAGCACCGCCGGCATCGCCGCGTTTTACCGCGTCGATCGCGAGCCCCATCGAGGTGCTCTTCGCCTTGCGGATCGCCTGGCTGGGCTTGTCCTCGCCCGTCACGACGCCATCGGTGTGGATGATGTCGGACGCCGCGCGCAGATTCGGGTGGTTTTCCAGCGCAGCCTTTATCTGCGCCTCGTCGCCGACGAGGAGGAAACGCAGCCCGTCATGTTTGTGGCGCGCCATCGCGGCGCCGGCGAGCATCATGCGCACACCGACGTCACCGCCCATCGCATCGATCGCGATTCGCGGTGTAAGGCTCATTCTGGCGCCCTCCGGCTAGGCTTAGGCGCCGGCGATCACTTCGCGGCCATTATAGTGGCCGCAGGCGTTGCAGAGATTGTGGGGACGCTTCAGCTCGCCGCAATTGGGACATTCCTGAAAGGCTTCGACCTTCAGGCTGTCGTGGCTGCGACGCATGCCGCGCTTCGAGGGCGAGGTTTTTCGCTTGGGAACGGCCATTTTATTTCCTGCAATCCTAAATGTTTAATCGAATCGGCGAACCCGGACATATCGCTTCCGTCGCCGGAAATGACTGGCCCGCCCTCCTTGCCGAAGGTCCGTTATCGCCTGAAAAACGACCGGAAATCTTCCGCCGGAGGGTGCCTCAACGCCTGTTGGTGTCGGGTGCCGGATCGGGCGCGGCTATAGCGTTTTCGCCCGCAAAGGCAAGCCCCGACACATGCTTCTCTCGTCACGCCCGTCGGCAGCCCTTGCCCTGTCCCTCGCGCAATGCCACACCTTGTTCGCGACCGTTCGGTAAATATGCCACCGATAGCTTGGGGGAAGAGCCAATGATTATCCTGCCGATCAGCCTGACGATTGCCGCGGGGGCGGCGCTTCTCAACATCTGGCTCACGATTCGCGTCGGGCGCGTGCGCGGACAGGAAAAAGTATCGATCGGCGACGGCGGGAGCGAACCGCTGATCCGGCGCATGCGCGCGCACAGCAATTTCGTCGAAAACACCGCCTTCGTTCTGATCCTGCTCGCGCTGATCGAACTCGGGACCGGATCGTCGATCTGGCTGTGGGCCGTGGGCGCGCTTTACCTGGTCGGCCGCATCCTCCACGCGATCGGCATGGACGGCATGATGTGGGGCCGCATGGCCGGCACGATCGTCACGATGCTGACCCAGTTCGGCCTTGCCGGTTTCGCGATTTACTCGGTCTATGCGACGCCCGTCACCTTCACGGCAACGAACGTTGTCGAGACCGAGGTCGTCGCACCGCGATAATCAGCCGCCGACCACGCCGTCGGCGACATAGGGGTTCGTCCGCCGTTCCTGCGCGAAGCTGCTATGCGGGCCGTGGCCGGGCAGGAATATCGTGTCACCGCCGAGCGGCCACAGCTTCTGCGTGATCGAATCGAGCAGTTGCTGGTGGTTGCCGCGCGGGAAATCGGTGCGCCCGATCGAACCCTGAAAGATGACATCGCCGACGATCGCCAGCTTCGAGGGGCCGTGGTGGAACACGACATGGCCCGGCGTGTGCCCCGGGCAATGGATAACATCGATCTCGAGCTTGCCGACGGTCACCTTGTCGCCATCGACAAGCCAGCGGTCGGGCTCGAACGCCTCCCCGACCATGCCGAAGCGCGCGCCGTCCTCGGCGAACTGCTCGATCCAGAAGCGGTCGTCCTCGTGCGGGCCTTCGATGGGAACGCCGAGTTCCCTCGCCAGCATCCCCGCCTGACCGCAATGGTCCATATGGCCGTGGGTGACGAGGATCTTCTCGACCTCGACCCCGGTCTGCCGCACCGCGTCCTTGAGCTTGTTGAGATCGCCGCCGGGATCGACGAAGGCCGCCTTGTTCGTTTCGGTGCACCAAAGGAGGGTGCAGTTCTGCTGGAAAGCGGTGACCGGCACGATCGCGGCCTTGAGCGGAGGATTGGGAGCATTCATGGCCGTGGATGTGGGCAAAGCGCGCCGATTTGGCAAGAGCGGGACTGCGGCGGTACCGACGGGAAGGTCCGCTGGCTAACGACCGATTGAAGACATAAAATCCTCCCTGTGGCGAAGCCATGGGGAGGTGGCAGCGCGAAGCGCTGACCGAGGGGCAATAGCGCAAGGTCGCGGCCCCTCCACCCCCGCCTGCGGCGGCGGTTCCCCTCCCCATCGCTACGCGACAGGGAGGATCGTACCTTGCATCGTCACCCCGGACTTGATCCGGGGTCCATGACTTCGGTGCCGCAGTGGATCCCGGGTCAAGCCCGGGATGACGAAAATGAGCGGCTCAACGTCCGCTCACCACCAAAAGCCGCCGCTAACGCAGCGTCATCGTGTCACCCTCGACATTCACTGCGGCAAGCTTCGCCAGATAGCTCTGGCCGAGCAGCGATACCCCCATATCGGCGTCGATCACGGCCGCCTGGACGTTGCGAACGACGATCCCGTCGACTTCGACGCTATCGAGGACCACGATCCGCATCGGCACCGGCCCGCCGGCGGTTTGCGCAGTGCCGCCGACGGGCAGATCGTCGACGTCGAGGCCGATCGCCTCGGCATCGTTCCGCGTCAGCGCGACAAGCGAAGCGCCGCTATCAACGAGCATGCGAACCTGTCGGCCTTGAACTTGGGCGTCGGCATAGAAATGTGAATCGGATGCCCGCCGGATCCGGACCTCGCTCTGCCGGGAGGCGGCATCGGCGGCAGCCACAGCGGCGGTGTCCCGGCTTTGGGTCGTCCAGTTGCTTTCACCGGCATAGGGATCGACCGGCGCCTTCGGCGCGTGGGCGGTCTGCCGACCGGCGAGGCCCGCCACCGCGATCGATCCGACCGCGATCATCGCGGCCAAGCTCATGAAACGCCCCAACATGGCGCACTTGTCGCAAATCATCGTTGGAGAATGGTTAAGTCAGCCGCGTTCGACGAAGGCGCGCCAACTCGGTGTTTCGCCACGGATACTATAGGCAATGCGCACGCAAGCATGGGGCCGGCCCGGCGCATTGTCCGCTTCGGCGGCAGTGCGCGGCCACGACTGCGATTCCGCGGTGCCGCCGGAGGCCCAGCACACGATGGCCTCTGCCTCGGGCCGCGCAGCGATGGCGGCGAGGTCGCCGGCGCTCAGCGTCGCCGGGGGCTGCCAGCCCAGGATCACGCGATGGGTGGCGCCTTGCGCGAACAAGGCATGGCGAAACGGGCTCTTCCGGTCGCGCAGCAGAGTGGACACACGCTCGCGATCGGATGCGGCGAGCCACTGCCCGCCGAGCAGCGGCCCCCATTGGCTTTCGTCGAGCGAGCGCAACGCGGGGAGCAATTCGTCTGCGGCCGCCGCGAAGCGCGCGGTCCATGGGGAGTCCCCCGCAAGGGGCACCAGCATCGAGGGCTCGGACGCGAGTTCGGGTTCGACGGGCACCAGCGGCTGGTCGGCCGCGGCGGGCGTTGCAACGGCAAGTGCGGAGACGATCAAAAGCGCGCGCATGGCCGAAAACCTATCATGCGCGCCTGCACCTGTCATGAACCGGAATCGGCGGTGAGCGCTTCGCGCATCCATCCCGGCGCTGTCGCGGGATCGATCGCTTCGGTGCGGCGGTGCTCGACCGACCAACCCAGGTCGGGATAGGCAATGACCTGCCGCTTTTCGTCGGCCTCGCCGATCGGCACGACCACCAGCCGCCGGTTGACCTTTTGCCGCCAGTTCATCCGCGCCGTATTCTCCTGCCCGACATAGCAGCCCTTGGCGAAGCTCACGCCGTTCAGTTCGGCGGCATTGCATTCGAGCCACAGTGTCGCTGCGTCGCCCAGCTCGGCGCGGCCTTCGGTGACGCCGAGCGACAGGCGATGAGCTTTCCATGCGGCATCGGCACCCTCCCCTTCATCCGCCGGTGCGAGCCAGCGCTGACCGAGATCCGACAGGCGCGGATCGACGACGCCAAGGTCGCCTTCCTTCGCCCAGTGGACGCCTAGTCCTTCCTCGCGCGCGATCGTGATCGCGCGGCGAAGGCTGTAGAGGGTCAGGCGCTTCGCCAGATCGTCCGCCGCATCGCGCTCGCAATCAATCAGGACATCGTCGCCATCGCCCCAGATCAGGAAGTCGAACAGCGCCTTGCCCTGCGGCGTGAGCAGCGCCGCCCAGACCGGCAGATTGCCCGCGACGTCGTTAGTCACGAGGCCTTGCAGAAAGCCTCGCACATCCTCGCCCGAAAGACGGACAAGCGCGCGGTCGTTGAGGGTGGTATTGGCCATAGCTTTTGAAATAGGCGCGACTGCCGACGACTTAAAGCCCCTCGCTCCTGCGGGAGGGGTTGGGGTGAGCAGCAACATCCGCTAAGCGCGCGACGGACTCGCCCACCCCCGACCCCTCCCGCTAGTGGGACAAGGGAGATTAAGATGACCGACCGCCTGACGATCCGCCGCCCCGACGACTGGCATGTCCATCTGCGCGACGGCGCGATGCTCGATCATGTCGCGCAATATACCGCACGCCAGTTTGCGCGCGCGATCGTCATGCCCAATCTGTCGCCCCCCGTGACAACCGCAAAGGAAGGCGCCGCCTATCGCGACCGCATTCGCGCCGCTGTGCCGAAGGAGATGGACTTCACGCCGCTGATCGTCGCCTATCTCACGGATCACAGTGACGCCGACGAAATGGCGCGCGGACACACCGAGGGCGTCTTTACCGCAGCAAAACTCTATCCCGCCCACGCGACCACCGGCAGCGCGCACGGCGTGACCGACATCGCGAACATCATGGGCGTGCTCGAACGCATGGTCGACATCGGGATGCCGTTGCTGATCCACGGCGAAGTCACCGATCACGATGTCGATATCTTCGACCGCGAGGCGGTGTTCATCGAGCGTACGCTGGCGCCGCTGGTAAAAAAACTGCCCGAGCTCAAGATCGTCTTCGAACATATCACGACGTCGGAGGCGGTCGAGTTCGTGAAGAGCGCGCCCGCCAATGTCGGCGCGACGATCACGCCGCAGCATCTGCACATCAACCGCAACGCGATGCTCGTCGGCGGCATCCGCCCGCACGCCTATTGCCTGCCCGTCGCGAAGCGCGAAGCGCACCGGCTCGCGGTGCGCGCGGCGGCGGTATCGGGTTCACCCAAATTCTTCCTCGGCACCGACAGCGCGCCGCACGCGGTGCACACCAAGGAGGCCGCGTGTGGCTGCGCTGGCATCTTCAACGCGCCCTACGCGCTCGAATCCTATGTCACGGTATTCGACGAGGAAGGCGCCCTCGATAAATTCGAAGGGTTTGCCAGCGAGCATGGACCGAAATTCTATGGTCTGCCGCTGAACGGCGGCACGATCACGCTCGAACGCGGCGAGACGGTCGTTCCCGCTACCATTGGCGACGTCGTCCCGTTCCACGCCGGCGAGACGCTGGGGTGGCGCCTCTCCTAGACCGCCTGGACCATCCGCTCGGCGCGCATCTTGCGCCACATGTCGAAGCTGAACACCGCGATGCTGACCCAGATCAGCACGAAGCACGCGAACTGCACCGGCTTCAGCGGTTCGCCGAACACGAACAGGCTAAGCAGAAACTGAAGCGTCGGCGCAAGATATTGCACGAAGCCGAGCGCGGCATAGCTCATCCGCCGCGCGGCGGTCGCGAATAGCAGCAGCGGCACGGCGGTCACGATCCCGCCCGCCGCCAGCAGCAAGCTGACCGAACCGTCCGATCCGAACCCGCGCCCGTCGCTGATCCATAGATAATAGCCGGCAGCCGCCAGCGCCAAGGGCATCAGCAGGGTCGTCTCGATCGCAAGGCCGGGAAGCGCCCCCACGGGCACGATCTTGCGGATCAGCCCGTACAGGCCAAAACTGATCGCCAGCGTAAGGCTGATCCACAGCGTATCGAGCGCGCCCGCCAGCAATATCGCGACGCCAACGCCCGCGATGGCAACCGCGATGAATTGCAGCCGGCTGAGGCGTTCGCCGAGAAAGATCATCCCCAGCATCACATTGACCAGCGGATTGAGATAATAGCCGAGGCTGGCCGCGAGGACGTGCCCCGTGAAGATCGAGAAGATATAGACGAGCCAGTTGACCGCGATCAGCAGCGAACTTGCGAGCAGCATTCGCACCACGCGTGGATCGCGCAGCGCGGCAAGATAATCGCCGATCTGGCGGCGAAAGACCATGATGAGGAAACAGAGCGGCAGCGACCAGATTATACGCTGTGCGAGCACCTCGACGGGCGGCACGCTTTCGAGCAGCTTGAAGAAGAGCGGGACGAAACCCCAGATGCCATAAGCGGCAAGGGCATAAGGCAAGCCTCCCTGTTCGCCCCCTGTCGGGGCCGCTGCCTTTGCCATGGGATCAACCGTTCCGGATCAGATGATGCCGCCACCCAGCATCAGGCGAACCACGCCGATGACGATGACGACGATATTGAGGTTGCGGCCACTGGTCCGGCTCGACATCGCGCCGAGCGCAAGCCCCACGATCGCAATCGGTACCACGACCCAGTTCGCCCAGCCGAGCAGCGGGATGAAGGCGGGAATGGCCAGAATCAGCGCGATGACGCCGATGACGATCGAGGCGATATTAAGCATGCACACCATGTCGCATGGCCGCGGCGCGCCTTCAAGACCCTTTCGGTTCGTCGACGCAGACACTCGCTTCGTCTTGTTGCCGCAGGTTCATGCAACGGGGTCGGGACCCGGCTCGTTCTCCTCTTCGAAGCGCCCGGTCCTGCACAGGAATGAGGCGCCGAGACCAGGAAAGGATTTAGGATGAATACCCTCACCAAGGGCCTGATGGGCCTCTTCGCCGCCGCAAGTGTTGTCGGAACAGCGCCCGCCTACGCCGAAGTTTCGAGCGCCGTTTCGGGCTATCATAAGGCCGATGCGTCGGCGGACTATTACAAGAAGCGCAAGCATAACCGCAATTATTACGCGTCGCGCGACCAGCGCGTGAACAACAATACGCGCATCTGGCGGGGCAACGACGGCCGTTATCGCTGCAAGAAGGATAATGGCACGACCGGCCTGCTGATCGGCGGCGCGGTCGGCGGCCTCGCCGGCCACGAAATCGCGGGCGGCGGCGACAAGCTGCTCGGCACCGTGCTCGGCGCCGCCGGTGGCGCGCTGCTCGGCCGCGAGATCGACAAGGACAAATATCGCTGCCGCTAAGCGATCAGGGACCCGTCCGGGTGTGGGTCCGAGACCCCTCCGCCCGCACACGTGATGGAGAGGGCGCCGGCTTCATGTCGGCGCCCTCAATCATATCCGGCTTGCCCGGCCGTCTGCCTTGCCGCAGAAGCGTCGGCCGATCGCCGCAGGAGAGAGACGATGTTGAATGGCCCTTTGCTCGTGACCGAGCGGCTGATCCTGCGCCCGCCCGCAACCGAAGATTTCGAAGCCTTCGCCGCCATGTGCGCCGAAGAAGATACGATGCGCTTCATCGGCGGCGCTTGCGCTCGTTCAACAGCGTGGCGGCAATGGTGCACCTTGGCGGGAGCTTGGCATATCCGCGGCTTTTCGATGTTTTCGGTGATCGAGCGCGACACCGGCGAATGGGTCGGCCGGCTGGGCCCTTGGGAACCCGACGGCTGGCCCGCGCCCGAGATCGCCTATGGCGTGCGCGCGAAGTTTGCCGGCAAGGGCTATGCGTTCGAGGGGGCCGTCGCGACCTGCGACTTCGCGGTCGAATTTCTGAAATGGCCCGAACTGATGCACAGCATCGATCCCGCCAACACGCGCTCGCAGGCGCTCGCCAAAAGACTCGGCGCGACGAACAGTGGACCGACGCGCCTTCCGGCACCATTCGAGAAAGCGCCGGTCGATGCCTGGACGCAAAGCGCCGATGCCTGGCGGATCAAACGCAAGGACTTTCTGCCCTAAAAATCCGAAACCCCGAAGCGCGGAATGCCTTGATTGAGGCCGGGTGGATCGAGCACGGACAGATCGAGTTCGATCGGTTCCCCGATCCATTGCGCCAGACCTGTGTGATCGGCGAGGTCGTCCTCGGTAAGCGGGTGGACGAGCGCGCGAAGCCCCGTCGCCTCGATCGCCGCGACCACGGCGGGCCGATGGCCACCAAGAAAATGTACTTCATACTGCGCGACCGGATGCGGGCCGACACCCGCATCGGTCATCCTACCGACAAAGAGGACCGCAGGATCGCGGCCGAAATCGTCGCGCAGCGCGGCTGCCACGGCCCGTTCGGCGGGATCGTAATAGATATGCGCGTGAAAGGGAGCGTCGGGTTTTGTCATCCGGTGGTTCTTAGCTTTGGTTTTATTTCCCGAACAGCCGGTTCATCCACCGCACCAACCGTTGCTGGCCGAGGACAGGCGGGTCGCCGGCGTATCGGTCTTGCCCGATATTGTCGCAAAATCGACCCGCTTTGGGTTGCCTCTCCGCCCAAATCCGCTAAGGCCGCGCCGGGCCAGCGCCGGTTGGTTTCAGGGCCCGGTTCAGCAGGACAGCATCATGGCAAATGTCACCGTCATCGGGTCGCAGTGGGGCGACGAGGGCAAGGGCAAGATCGTCGACTGGCTCGCAAGCCGCGCCGACGCGGTCGTCCGCTTTCAAGGCGGTCACAACGCCGGCCATACGCTCGTCGTCGGCGAGCAGGTTTACAAGCTGTCGCTGCTCCCCTCGGGCATCGTCACCGGTACGCTGTCGATCATCGGCAACGGCGTCGTCCTCGACCCGTGGGCGCTCCGCGACGAAATGGCGAAGCTGCGCGGCCAAGGCGTCGAGATCAACGCCGACAATTTCGCGATCGCCGACAATTGCGCGCTGATCCTGCCCTTCCATCGCGACCTCGACGCGCTGCGCGAGACCGCTGCTGGCGCGGGCAAGATCGGCACGACCGGCCGCGGCATTGGCCCCGCTTATGAAGACAAGGTCGGCCGCCGCGCGATCCGCGTCTGCGACCTAGCACATCTCGACAAGCTCGATCCGCAAATCGACCGCCTCACGGCGCACCACGACGCGCTGCGCGCGGGCTTCGGCGAGCCGCCGATCGACCGCGACCGTCTGAAGGCCGACCTCGCTGAAATCGCCGATTTCGTGCTCGAATATGCGCAGCCCGTATGGAAGCGACTGAAAAAGGTCCGCAAGGCCGGAGCGCGCATCTTGTTCGAGGGTGCGCAGGGCGTACTGCTCGACGTCGATCACGGCACCTATCCCTTCGTCACC
>JAEWIL010000004.1 GCA_023387085.1 Pseudomonadota bacterium
CGCAGGGCCTGACCGGCGGAGACGGCGGCTCGGGCGGCGGCGGGGTCGGCGGCACGATCCATCTGCTCGCCAACGGCGGCACGATCAGCTCCGGCGGCGAGCCGTTGACGATCACGGCCAACGGCACCTCCGGGACCGGGGGCATCGGCGGCACCGGATCTGGGGGCAACGGTGCGGCCGGCGCGACGGTCCTCGACCGGGGCGGGCGCGTCGTCTTCGAGGCGCTCGCGACCCCGAGCGGCCCGGGCCAGATCAGCCTTGGCGACACGGTGATCCAGGCGAATGGCGGTGTTGCCGGCCGGATCGAGATGCGGACCGACGGCCTCATCTCGATGGCCAGCCTCGATGCCGAAGCTCTGGGCTTTGCGGACCCGACGAACAACGATACCGACACGGCGGCCACGGGTATTTTCTTCGCGGCAACGGGCGGCTCCATCTCGACCACCGGCAATATGACGCTCAACACCGACGGCTCGTTCGGCGCCTATGCCCAAGGCGACGGACAGGTTCGCGCTGGCGGCGATCTGGATATCGTCGTCGGCGACCAGGTGGATCTTCGTCACGAATATCGCGAAGGCGCCGACAATGCGACGCTCTTCGCCGCGGGCGATCTCGCGATCTCGGCCGGATCGAGCATCAGCGGTGCGCTCGGGACCCTGCTCGGCACGGACTTTACGCTGACGCTGCAAACCACGACGGTGAACGGCAACATCGGCGTCGATCGCCTCGACGCCAATAATATCATCATCACCACCGCGGGGCTCGCCAGCGTCGAGCATGCCGAGGCCACGCAGAATTTCCTCGCCAATACCGGCAGCTTCCGCACCGGTCTCAACTCGCTGATCACCGGTGGCGACATCGACATCAACGCAGTCGGCGCGGTCGATCTCGGCAATTCGACCGCCGGCGGACATATCCAGGTCGGCGGATCGTCGATCGCTTTTGCCGCGCTCGACGCGGGCGCCTATGTCCAGCTCGATACGACGGGCGCAACCGATCCTGGCGCGATCACCGGCACCTCCATCGCCGCGGGGTCCGACGTCTATCTGGCTGGCAGCACCATCGATGTGGGAAGCATCACCGGCGCCGGCTCGCTTTCGGCGATCGGGACGACCGGCGTTGTCGCGATTGGCAATGCGACGGTCGACGGCAATATCGGCGTTTCTGCGGCAGGCAACATCACCGGCACATACAGCGGCGGCGGTGATGCGCTCCTGAGTTCTGGCGGTAATGTCATCGCGTCGGTGAGTGCAGCGGGCGGCTTCCCCGATTCCTCCAATCCCGATCTGCCGAGCGGCGGCAATATCTATGTCGATGCCGCGGGCAACGTCACGCTGACCGACAGCAGCGCGGCCGGGATGTTCGGCGTCAACGGGCAGTCCGTCGCGCTCACCAACGCCTCGGCCGGCGAGGACATGCTCGTTCTGGCGCAGGGCACCGCCAGCCTGACGGGCGTCACGGTCGGAGACGACATCGACGTCCGCGCGACGGGCGCGATTACCGCGAATGGCGTCACCGCCACCGGCCTCGGTCCCGACGGCTTCGCGCTCTTCTATTCGCCGACCGCCGGCTTCACGATCGGCCAGGGTGAGGGAAGTTCCACGCTCGACGGCTCCGACATCGATCTCCAATCGTCGAATGCCTCGATCAACGCGACCGGCCTGTCGGCAGGCGACGACATCTTCGTTAATGCCGCAACGACGATCGCGCTGAATGGCGCGACCACTCTTGGTACAGGGACGACGGGCGGCGACAGCAGCATTCGCACCTCGGGCACCGACACAACCCTGTCGGGGCTCAACGCGTTCAGCGACGTCGTCGTCGTCGCCAACGGCGCCGCGAACATTACCGGCTCCATCAGGGCCGGAAACGACGTGATCATCAACGCGAACAACGTGACGCTGGCCGACATTCCGTCGAGCGGCGATCCGATCGACACGATCGTCGCGGGGCGCGATATCGCGATTATCTCGGCCGCCGACATATCGGGTGGCGGCACCTTGCGGGCCGGCCGTAACCTGATGCTCGACGCCGAGGGAGCGATCGGCATTACGTCGGCCGAATCCGGCGATGGCGGCGAGATGACGCTGACCGCCGCGGCTGGAATCGACGCGGACGCGCTTTACAGCCGCGGCGTCACGACGCTTTCCGCCGACGATGGCGATATCCGCGTCGGCAGCCTCAGCTCGCTCGGCAACGTCAGCGTCGAGGCGAACAGCCTAGACATCGGAACGAGCGGACCCGTCACGTTCGCGAATATCGTCACCGACGTTGGCGATGCGACGATCCGGTCGGGCAACCAACTCATCGTCACCAACGCGACGATCGCGGGCACCGCGCGCTTCGACAATAGCGGCGAACATATGATTATTCGTGGCCTCACCGCCGCGGCCGCCGAATTCAACGCCAACGAAATGATCACGATGACGAACGTCAGCGTAACGAACGGCCTCGATGTCAACGCCGGCACGACGATCGCGATCGACGGCGTGGTAACCGGCCGCGACATTTCGTTTGCGTCGGCGGATATCGACATTGCCGCGACGGGCCGCGTCGGTACCGCCGGCGTGACGCGGGGTCTGACCCTGGCGAACAATGACAGCGAGCAGCAGACCTTTGTCGGCGGTTCGGGTACGAAGAACGGCTATCACGTCGATGCCGGTGAACTGACGCGCCTGTTCGGCACCGACATCGTAATCTTCGCGCCCGAGGTGAATGCAGTGAGCATCGATTCGGTCGGCAGCGCGACGCCGCCCGATGTGATCGTCGACGGCTTCACGATGACCGGCGGCGCATCCGGATCCAATCTCGGCGCCAATGGCTCGCTGACCATCCGTACCCCCGGCAAGATGCGCGTCGTCGGGAACGTCCAGTTGACTGGCCTGTCGAACGACAATGCGCTCAATCTGTTTGCGGACAACGCACTGGAAGTCATTCTGGGCCAGGGAACAGTACGGCTGCTGGGCGCGAACAATGCGCCGGGCGGTCAGCTCAATATGGCGTCGAACGACATCATTGTAGCCACACAGGCTGCGATCAATGACATTGCGAATGCGACAACGACCGACGCGATCAACACCCGGCTCGGTCAAAACGATGGCATCATTCTCGACGAAGGCGCCCTTTTCGCTCGCGGCATCCGGTTCACCGTCGACGGCGGCGTCTATGTGCAGAACAGCGGGACGGGTACCGCCTTCGCCGACCGCCGCGGCCTGACCTTTGGTGCCGGCGGCCTCACCGTCCAGACCAACGGCGCGTCGCGGATCGTGATCAACGGCGTCCATCTTGGCCCGAACGGCCAGGTGACCGGGCTCGATACCATTCCGCTGCTGACGATCGCGCCCAGTTCGTCGGGAACATCGGGAACGTTCGATCCGCGATCGACCTTGAACGGTTGCCTGATCGTGAGCACGGGAAGCTGCACCGCGGTAACCTTCGACCCCGGAAATTTCTTCCCGGTGCAGGACGTGGTCGAGGAGGAGACCGACAGCGACGGCGATAGCGGCGACGGCACCAGCCTGCCCACCGCATTGATCACGATGCGCGACCTCGATCCGATGACCGGCGAGCCTTTGCTCGACGATCCGGTGACCGGCGCAGGCAACGACGATCTGTGGACGCCGACGACCGATACGCAGCAACCCTAAAGGACTTCGCTCGCCTTTCGGTTGACGGAGTGCGGTTTCGCGGGGCAAGGGCACGGCTATGACCGACGCCCCTGCCCCCTTGCGGCTGTTTAACAGCCTGACGCGCCAACTGGAAATCTTCCAGCCCGTCCACCCCGGCGAAGCGCGCGTCTACAGCTGCGGGCCGACGGTCTATAATTATCCGCATATCGGCAACATGCGCGCTTATGTCTTTGCCGACACGCTCGGACGGACGCTGACTTACAAGGGCTACAAGCTTACCCACGTCATCAACATCACCGACGTCGGCCACCTGACCGATGACGCCGATGCGGGGGAAGACAAGCTGGAAAAGGCCGCGGCCGAGCATGCGCAGTCGATCTGGGACATCGCGAAACATTATACGGAGGCTTATTGGGCTGATGTGAAGGCGCTCGGCATCCGCCAGCCCGCGCATTGGTCGATCGCGACCGACTATGTTCCCGCGATGATCGAGTTCGCAAAGACGATTGCCGACAGGCATTGCTACGAACTCGATGGCGGGCTCTATTTCGACACCACGACGGTCGCCGACTATGGCCGCCTCGCGCGGCACGGCACCGATGCCAATAATCCGTTGGAGGGCGAAAGCCGGATCGATCCGGTCGCTGGCAAGCGTCACCCCGCCGACTTCGCAATCTGGCGCAAGACCCCTGTGGGCGAGACCCGCCAGATGGAATGGGATTCGCCGTGGGGCCGCGGTGCGCCCGGTTGGCATCTCGAATGCTCGGTGATGTCGGAGGCGCTGCTCGGATTCCCGTTCGACATTCATACCGGCGGCATCGACCACCGCGAAATCCATCATCCGAACGAAATCGCGCAGAACCAGGCGCACGCCTGCTCAACCGACAGCGGCGCGCGGATGTGGATGCACAATAATTTCCTCGTCGAGCGCAGCGGCAAGATGTCGAAAAGCTCGGGCGAGTTCCTGCGCGTGCAACTGCTGATCGACAAGGGCTATCACCCCCTCGCCTATCGTCTGATGTGCCTGCAGGCGCATTATCGAAGCGAGCTGGAGTTCAGCTGGGACGGCTTGGGTGCGTCGCTGACGCGCCTCAAACGGCTGGTGATGGCGGCGATGCCGGCACGCGAGGTCGAAGCGGCCGAAATCTCCGATCGGCGGCTTGTCGATTTGCTCGTCAAATTCGACGCGGCGATATCGGTCGATCTCAATACCGCCGTGGCGCTGACTCTGCTCGAAGAAGCCGCCGCCTTGAAAAAGATCGACGCGGGTCAGAAACGCGCCGCACTCGCCACGATGGATCAGGTTCTGGGGCTACAAATCCTTACACTGTCGCGTCAGGATTTCCGGGTTCGCCCAAAGGACGCGACGATCGACGAATATGATATCGAGGCGACGCTCACCCGCCGCAAGGAAGCCCGCGCGGCAAAGGACTTCGCCGCATCCGACGCGCAACGCGACGAGCTCGTCGCGGCGGGAGTCGAGGTCATGGACGGCGACCCGCTCGGCTGGGACTGGCGGCTCGACAATTAATCACTAGCCCCGCTTGCCGGGGCGAGTGGAGATCGGCATGATCGGTTGCAAAATCGAACGGAAAGAATTGTCCCGATGACCAAGACTATCACCGTCCTGTCCGGCCTGATCCGCCCGCTTGTCGAAAGCCGCCTGCCCGACTGGGTCGAACCGCGTTTCTTCATGACCAAGGAAGAAGCGATGGAACTCGCGCCCGAGGCCCAGATCGGCTGGTTCGACATGTACGACAAGAAGGACATGGCCGCAGTCATCACGGCGGCGACAGGGCTGAAGTGGCTGAACTCGATCTACGCCGGGGTCGACGGCATGCCGCTCGACCTGCTGCGCGAGCGCGGCACCGTGCTGACCAACGGCGCCGGCATCAATGCGATTACGATCGCCGAATATGTCGTGATGGGCATGCTGACTGTCGCCAAGGGCTATCGCGAAGTCGTGCGTGCGCAGGACCGGCGCGAATGGCTGATGGATTCGCCGGGCAAGGTCGAGCTTTACGGATCGAAGGCGCTGCTGCTCGGCTATGGCGCGATCGGCAAGCTGATCGAGGAAAGGCTGAAGGCCTTTGCCGTCGATGTCACTGTCGTGCGCCGGTCGCCGGGAGCGAACACGCTGACGCCCGACCAATGGCGCGCGCGGCTCGGCGAGTTCGACTGGGTTGTTCTGGCGGTGCCCGCGACCCCGGAGACCGACGGCATGATCGGCGCGGCCGAGCTGGCGGCGATGAAATCCACCGCAACGCTGATCAACATCGCGCGCGGCGCGGTCGTCGATCAGGATGCGCTCGTGACGGCGCTCGATACGAAGCAGATCGCCGCCGCCTTTCTCGACGTCACGACGCCCGAGCCGCTCCCCGCCGGCGATCCGCTATGGAGCCTCGATAACGCGCACGTCACGATGCACCTGTCGGGCCGCGCGCAGGACAAGATGTTCGTTCGCGCGGCGGCCCGTTTTCTTGAGAATCTGGACCGCTGGCATCGCGGCGAGGCCGTCGAGCCGCAGGTCGACCTGTCGGCGGGTTACTGAACGGGCACGGCGCGCAATGCCGTGTTGACCTCACGCAGGTCGTCGCGGAGCTCTTCGATCCGTTTCCTGCCGATCTTCTCAGCAATCGCTGCCTCCGCTTCAAGACTCAGCGTGGTGAGCGTCGCAACCGCGTCGCGGCCACGCCGCGTCAACAGCACTCGCTTGGCGCGCCCGTCGTCAGGATCCGGGACGATTTCGATATAGTCGAGCGCCGCGAGCCCCTCGGTCAAATAGGCCATGCTCTGCTTGGTCATCCCCGCCCGATCGGCCAGGTCGACGACCCGTGAGCCGGCGGCATCGATGTGGCGCAGCACGCCGGAATGCGCGGGTCGCAAGTCATCGAATCCGCGCCGCGCCGCGCCCGCATAAACGCGCTCCCGCATATTCTCGTAAATCGCGCGGCAGAGCTGGGCGATACGTTCGCCTTCGGGAGGGGGCATATTTTCCATGGAAGCACATTGACACAAGACAGATAAACTGTCTATTGCCGATAAAGACAGTTTATCTGACTAAATGGCGGTATCGATGGACAATGACATAATCACCCGCAATCTGGCGGCGGCGCATGAACATATTGCGAATGAGGGGATCGATCCCGCGTCGGTGATGCACCTCTATACCGACGACATCGTTCTCGAGGTTCCCGGGCGCGGATTGCGTTTGGACACACGCGAGGCGATCGAGGCCAATTACCGCAGCATGTTCGCATCCTTCGCCGAGGTGGAAATCACTCCGCTCGACCGCTTCGCTACCGAAACACGCGTCTTCGACGACATGATCGTGCGGCTGCGGCTGGTCGGCGACGGGATGGTCAACGCGCCGGTTCCTGTGGGCTCGCGCGTCGAGATGCGGTTGCTTCACGTCTTCCATATGCGGGACGGCAAGATCGCGCGCGAGATCGTGCACGAACAGTGGACGTTGCTAGGCGGGGACGCGACCTAGGCCGGCCGCTCGGCCTTCAATTCGCGCACCAGCGGTTGCAGCCGTTCGTCATATTTGGCGAGCATCGTATGCGCGCCAGCATGATCGTAGAAACTGACGAGCTCGCGGCCGTTCCAGCGGTGCAGGGCATAGGCCGGGTCCTCGGCGACGATCATCGGGCGGTCGTCGGGATGATTTTCGTCGATCGGGCGAAGGTCGAGCGACACCTGCGGCGCGGTCGAGGAACAGATCGCCACGGTGCGGCCTTCCCATGCGACCGTGACGTTGCGATGAAGATGGCCGCAGATGAGGCCGCGCACCTGCGGGTGGCGGCGGATAACATCGGTAAATACCGTGACCCACGGTTCGTCGGGGTGGGTGTTCATCCACTCGATCCCACTCTCGACCGGCGGGTGATGCATGACGATATAAGCCGGCTTTAGTGGATCTTTTGCCAATTCGGCATCGAGCCACGCCGCGCGCGCCTCGCAAAAGGCGCCGCCGTGGCGTCCTTCCTCGAGCGTGTCGATCGTCACCAGCCGCAGTTCGGGAAGGTCGACCGTGTATTGGACGAAGCCGTTGCCGTCGTCGAAGCCCGGAAACCGCGCGTGGAAATGATCGCGCAGGTCGTGGTTGCCGACGCTCGGCCACACGGGAAACGGGCAACGCGAAAAGGCGGTCGCGAGACGGCGGTAGCTGTCCGGATCGCCGCGATCGGTGATGTCGCCCGTGGCGAGCAGCAGATCGGGTCGGTTCGGCCCCTCGATCAGCACGTCGAGCACGTCGTCGAGCCGCTTGCGGTTATACTCCGCCGGATTGTCGGGATCGAACCCGATATGGATATCGGTGATCTGCGCGACCAGCATATCCGTCCCCTGCTCCCCGCCGGTCGACCCGGACCAAATCCTAGCCGCCCCGCCTTGCCCCGTGCAGGGCGGGTGTGCGCCACGTCACATCATAGAGCCCCCGCCCCGGCGAGCCTGTGACCATGCTCACACCATAGATAGCGCCAAGAGGTTTATTTGTGATTGCCGCGCTGTTTACCTTGCGTTTGCGAGCTGGAACCCACGGCTTGCCGCCGTCCGAATGATATTCGTGGCACATCGCGCACGGCGATTCGGTCGCTGTCTTGACCTTCACCAGCCGTGCGCCGGTCTCGCCGACATGGCAGTCCCGGCACTGGCGGAGGCCCGGAACGAGCAGGTCGGAGGCAGCTTTCGATCCGGTCGCCTTCGTGTGACAATCGGCGCAGCCCGTCTCCTTGTGCGCGTCATGGTCGAACCAGCCCTTGACCAGATAGCGTGGAGTCTGGTCGACCGGCATCACGCGCCAGTTGTTCCCCGACGCCGGCGGAGTGATCGTGTGGCAGTCATAGCAAGCCCCGCCCTTCGAGAAGACGGCACGCACCGCATCCTCGGCCCGGCTCGGGCGAACGGCGACCTCGCGGAAATAGATGTTGTAGACCTGCCCCTCGGCATAGGCGCCCGGCCGCCGGCGCTCCATCCCGCCGAGTTGCAGCGGCCGCGTCGGCGGCGTGGAACGATAATAAGCCATCAGGTCGGCGACGACCTGGTCGGGCTCGCCATGCCGCAAGGTGCGCGTCACCCCGCCCACGGTCTCGAACGCGAGGCTGTGGCACATCGCGCAATTGCGTTCCATCCGGACCGGCTTGATCCGCACCCCGTCGGCATCCGGCTCATGGCAGTTCCTGCATTCGAGCTTGGTCCCGAAGTCGTAGCGGCCGCGAAAGCTCGCCGCCATGCGCGCGACGCCGCCGCCGGCCTGGAGGTGCAGGTCGTGCGGAAATTTCAGCCCGTCGTGGTCGGCGATCGCGCCCGTCCCCGGCATAGCGCGGACGGGCTTCGCGCCGGGCGCTGGCCGGACGAGCGGGCGGAATTCGGGGTGGCGCGTACCGAAGTCGCCGGCATCGCCAACCGTCGACTTGAAGCCCGCATTAATCAGCCGCGCCTTCATCCCGTCATGGCAGTCGGCGCAGAATTTCTGCGGCGTCGCCGGCATCGGCCCGGCGCCTTCATGCTCGGTATGGCAATCGACGCAGCGGCCCTGCGGCCGGTTGAAGGTCTTGGCGAAGCCCGCGAGAATACGCTCGCCGACGCCCGGCGGATGCCGCGCCGCTAGCAGCATCGCGGTCGGCGCATTGGCATGCGCCATGCTCATCGCCTTATGCTCGCCCGTGTGGCAGTCGACGCATGCCTTGTCGGTCACCGCGACGAAGGGCTGGACATGGCACGACTGGCAGTCGTTCTTGAGACTGGCGTGCGCGCTCGACAGCGGTCCCGACGACCAGGCGATGTCGGCGTGATAGCCCTCGGGCCGCTCGTCGACGCCCCTGAAGCTGTGCCACGCCCAGATCGGCCCGACAAGGAATGCCAGCAGGACGATGATGCCGAAGGTCCAAGCGCCCATCCGCTTGCCGGGCATCACCCCGGCGAGCGAGAACGCCTTCACCTCGTCGACGTCCTTCGACGATTGCGACAATTCGTCGATCCGCTCGACGAGCAGGATGATATCCTCGTGCTCGCGCGCGATCGTCAGGCGGTGGCCGCCGAAGCGCAGTTCGGCCCCCGCGGCGCTGTCGATATCCGCCGCATCGACCGTGCGGCCGTTGAAGTCGAACCCCAGTCCTTCGCTCGCCGCCACCCGGACGTGACGGCCGTCGGCGCTGCCGATCGTCGCATGGTGCGGATTCACTGCCAGATCGGCGACGTGGATCGTGTTGGAGCCGTCGCGGCCAAGCGTGATCGTATTGCCCGGCAACGCCTGGTCGCGAATGATCTGCTTGCCGGTCTTCGTCGTCGAGATGCGGCGCAGGATGAAGCTCATGATCCCCCTCCCCGCCTTACCAATAGAAGAAGACGCTGATGATGTGCGCGGACAGCGCCGCGATCAGCGCAAAGGTCAGCGGCACATGCACATAGAGCCAGATTTCGAGCAACGCCCGAATGCGAAGATGCTGGCGCAGCCGCGCAAGCGCCGCCTGCTTCTGCGAGAGCAACCCGATCACCTTGGCGCGCGCCTCCGCGTCATGACTGCGCGACTGCCGCAAGGCGGCGAGCGCCGCCGCCGTCGCGCAATTCGCGTAGCGGCCGGACAGGCGCGCCCCGATGCCGCCCGCGAAGGGATCCTCGTCGAGCGCAGCAAGCACCGGCGCGGTATCCTCGGGCGTGAGCGGCTGGGCGGCGGCGTGCAGCTGGCGGTCGAACGCGCGGATCGCCTCGAGCATCTGCATCTGCGTCATCTCGTCGCGGTTGTTCGAGAGCGCGGCGGGCAAGGTCGAATAGACGACGACGCCGTAAAGCCCCGAAAGGATGACCAGCATCATCAGCACCCACGCCAGCGTATGGACGTTCCAGCCGAGCTGGAAACCGGTGTGCCAGGTGCCGACGACGATCAGGCTGAGCCCGAGATAGACATGGGCCGAAGTCCACGCCTTCAGTGACCAGTGGTCGCTCGTCATCTTGCGCTTGCGATAGCCGAGCGCGGTGAGCCAGAGGATCAGCAGCGCGCCGATGGTGCCGAGCGTATAGCCGTACCAGGTGCCGCCGCTGGGCCGCGGCCTCACGTCGATCAGCGCGTAACTGACGATGATTAGCAGGCAAAGCCCGCCCGAAATCTTGGCCCATCGGAAATTGGCGTAGCGCAGGAAGCCCTCGTGCCGCCGCTCGCGCACGCGCTCGGTCTGGGTCGCCTTGCTGCGGCGGCGCTGGAAAAGCGAGGCCATCAGCCGGCATCCTCCTCGAGCCGCGCGATCGACAGGAACTCTTCGGGCGAGACGCGGATCGCGGCGCCGGTCGGGCACGCACGGACGCAAGCCGGGCCGCCTGCGATCCCCTTGCACATGTCGCATTTGACCGCGATCTTCTTGGGCTTCTCTTCGCCCAATTGCTTCTTGGTCCATTTGGGCGACGGCTCGCCCGGTCCGGGCCCGAAGCCGGTGAGCAGCCAGCGCAGCAGGCCGGGCTTGGGTGGCGGCGCAGCTTCCATTCGGATCACGCCATAGGGGCAGTTGCGCATGCAGTTGCCGCAGCCGATGCACCCCGGTTCCATGAACACCTCGCCATCGGGGCCGCGGTGAATCACATTCGGGGGACAGTCGGCCATGCAGTGCGGATGTTCGCAGTGCCGGCAGCTCGTGGGCACATGCAGATGCGCAAAGGTCTTGCCGGCCTCGCGGTCGAGCCGCGACAATCCCTCGTGACTGTCGGCGCACGCCTTCTCGCAATTGTCGCAGCCGACGCAGAGATTCTCGTCGATCAGCAGCGCGTCGGTCGCCTCGCCCAGCCCTTCCTTCATGATGAAGCTGGCGGTGTCCGAATAAAGATCGACCGCGCCCGAATAGCTCGCCTTGCGCGATTCGATGAAGCTGTTCATCTGCGCGCGCTCGGCGACCGCCGCTTCGGTCGCCTCGCGCACTTGCGGCCGCGCGGCGAGCATCTTGCGAAAGCTTTCACCGGTCAGCTTGATCAACTCGGCGCCAACCGCGGCTTTGACTGTGGCGTTGCGCGGCTGTCCGCTGAGCACACCCATCTCGCCGAAGAAGCTGCCGGCAGGAAGATAGCGGAGGAAGATCGGCTTACCGCCAATGTCCTTCTCGACGACCATAGAGCCCGAACGGATGACATAGACGTCGTCGCCCTGTTCGCCCTCGGTCAGCACGACTTTACCCGCGGGCACGCGCTCGACCTCTGCGGCGTCGACGACCGGACCCAGATCCTCGACCGTCAGCCCTCCCTTGAATATCTGCAGCAACTGGCGTTCGAGCGAGATGCGGTTGATCACGCGCTTCGCCCCCGGCACCGCCGCCATCAGCTTGAGCGCGGCCGTGCGCGAGACCTCGACAAAGATGCTGTCCTCGCCCGCGCGGATCGTCGCGCCGCGCTTGCGGCCCGAGATCAACCCGACCTCGCCGAAAATCGACCCCTGCTCGATCGGCACGGTGAAATCGGGACCAACCTCGACCTCGGCGTGGCCGTCGGCGATCGCGAACAGCGACGATCCCGGCTCGCCCTTTTCGAACACGATGTCGCCCTTGCGATAGAAGGCAACCTTCGAATCGAGCATGAACTCGCGCATCTGCAG